>CAXTFP010000649.1:1195-2003 GCA_964243135.1 uncultured Lichenihabitans sp. | reverse complement strand
CCTATGCGCTGGAGCGCGACCGCAACGGCCGGCACGGCGCCATCATGAAATACAACCTCAACGCCACCCCTCATTGAGGATCGACCCGATGCACAAGCTCCTCGCCGGCCTCCTCGCCGGCGCCGCCCTCGCGGCCCTCGCCGGCCCGGCCCGCGCGGCCGACTGCACGGTGCCGATCGGCGTCGTCATGGAGCTCACCGGGCCGGCGGGCGAATACGGGCAGGCCGGCGCGAAGTCGGTCGAGATGGCGTTCCGCGACCTCAACGCCGCGGGCGGCCCGCGGGGCTGCCGGCTCGTGCCCGAGACGCGCGACTCGCATTCGACCGGGACGCTGGCGGTCGACGCGGCCCGGCAGCTCGTGCAGGTGAGCCACGTTCCGGTGATCATCGGCGGCATCATCTCGTCCGTGACGATCCCGATCCTCACGGCCGTGACGGCGCCCGCCAAGGTCGTGCAGGTGTCGCCGGCCTCCTCCTCGCCGACGCTGACGGAGCTCGGCCGGCAGGACAAGGCGGGCGGGATCTTCTTCCGCACCATCACGTCGGACGCGCTCCAGGGTGTCGCGGCGGCCCGCTACGCCGTGGACCGGGGCTTCAAGAAGCTCAGCATCGTCAACGTCAACAACGACTTCGGCGTCAACCTCGCCAAGGAGTTCACGGCCGCCTACAGGGCGCTCGGCGGGGTGGTCACGACGACGACGCCCTACAACGAGAAGCAGGCGAGCTACGATGCCGAGGCCACGGCCGCCATGGCGGGCGAGCCCGACGCCCTCTACCTCATCGCCACCCCGGTCGACGGCGCCACGATC
>CAXTFP010000649.1:0-1185 GCA_964243135.1 uncultured Lichenihabitans sp. | reverse complement strand
AGCCGCTCCCCCCCGAGGAGAAGGCCCGCCTCCGCGCCTGGATCGCCGGCGGGGGGCCGCAGAAGTTCCTGCTGAACGACGGCATGAACAGCTCGGACTTCATCGCCAGCGTCGGCGCGCAATATCTCGGCGACGCCTACGGCACCTCCTCGGGCACGAGCCCGACCGCCTCGACGGCCTATTTCAACGACAACTACAGGACCTTCTCGGGCCTCGACCCGGCCAACCCCGCGGCCGACCGCTCCTACGACGCCGGCGCCATCGTCGGGCTCGCGGTGGCGGCGGCGGACTCGGAGGCGCCGCTGGCGATCCGCGACGCGATCCTCAAGGTAACGGATCCGAAGGGCACGCCGGTCGGCGCCGGGCAGGCCGAGTTCGCCCGCGCGCTCGGCCTCATCAAGGCCGGCCAGCCGATCCGCTACGAGGGCGTGATCGGCCCCGTGAGCTTCGACCGGTACGGCGACATCACCGGGCCGTTCCGCCTGTGGAGGATCGCGGACGGCAAGGTCGTGACGGTGGGCGAGATGAGCACCGAGGCCGTGAACGCCCTCAAGGGCCAGCTCGGCGCCCCGTGACCGGGACGCCCCCGCGGGTCGCGCTCGCGCCCGACCTCACGATCAGCCGCATCGTCACCGGCCTGTGGCAGGTGGCCGACCAAGAGCGCGGCGGCGCCCCGCTCGACCCCGACCGCGCCGCCGACAGCCTCGCGGATTACGCGGCCGCGGGCTTCGACACCTTCGACATGGCGGACCATTACGGCAGCGCCGAGCTGATCGCCGGGCGGCTGCTGGCGCGCCACGGCGCGGGCGACCCCGCGCGTCCCCGCTGCTTCACCAAATGGTGCCCCGCGCCCGGCCCCATGACGGCCGAGAGCGTGCGGGCCGGCGTCGCGCGGGCGCGGGAGCGGCTCGGGGTCGCGCGCGTCGACCTGATGCAGTTCCACTGGTGGACCTTCGAGCACCTCGCCTACCTCGACGCCGCGCGCGAGCTCGACGCGCTGCGGCGCGAGGGGCTCGTCGGCCACGTCGGCACCACCAACTTCGACACCGACCACCTGAACCTCCTGACGGCCCACGGCCTGCCGGTGCTGACCAACCAAGTGTCCTTCTCGCTGCTCGACCGGCGCGCGGCGGGCCGCATGAGCGCGCTCTGCCTCGAACGCGGCATCAAGCTCCTGGCCTACGG
>CAXTFP010000648.1:0-2004 GCA_964243135.1 uncultured Lichenihabitans sp. | reverse complement strand
CGCCCGAGCGCCGTGCCGAGCGGAACCGCTTCTCCCCCGCGCTCCGGGGCGAGCGCGCCCGGCCGCGCCGCCCGGCGCAGCGCCCCCCACCCGTACCAGAGGAGGAAGCCCGCGCCGCCGAGCGTCAGGGCCGATGCCAGGCCGGGCACGCGGCCCAGCGCCGCGCCGAGCCCCGCGACCCCCGCGGACATCAGCAGGACATCGGCCGCGATGCAGAACAGCACGACCGCGCCGACGTGCTCGCGGCGCAAGCCCTGCCGCAGCACGAAGGTGTTCTGCGCGCCGACCGCGACGATGAGGGACGCCATGACGGCGAAGCCGTCGGCGAGGGGATGGAGGAACAGCATGGCGCTGTTCTCCCGCAAGCTACTGGGGTAGGCCAGCTCATCTTCCTGAGCGCGATGAAGCGGAGCTTAAGTCGATGCTGGATTATCCGTCCCTCGCCGCGGTGGCGGCCGTGGTGCGCGAGGGCAGCTTCGAGCGGGCCGCGGCGGCGCTGGGCGTCACGCCCTCGGCGGTGTCGCAGCGGGTGCGGGGCCTGGAGGAGCGGCTCGGCGCCGTGCTGGTGCTGCGCGGCCAGCCCTGCCGGGCCACGGCGCCCGGCGCGCTGATCTGCGCCCACGTCGAGCGGGTGGGGCTGCTGGAGGGCGAGATGGCCGCGGCCCTGCCGGGGCTGGCCGGCGCCGGCCGGGCCGGGCCCGCGACGGTGCGGGTGGCGGTGAACGCCGACAGCCTGGGCACGTGGTTTCCCCCGGCGGCCGCGGCCTTCGCCGCGGCGAGCGGCGCTCTGCTCGACCTCGTGCTGGACGGGGAGGGGCGGACCGCGGAGCGGCTGCGCTCGGGCGAGGTGCTGGCCGCCGTCACGGCCGAGCCCTTGCCGGTGCAGGGCTGCCGCACCGTGCCGCTCGGCGCCCTGCGCTACGCCGCGACGGCGAGCCCGGCCTTCGTCCGCCGCCATTTCCCGCGCGGCCCGACGCCCGAGGCTTTCGCGCGGGCGCCCGCCCTGCGCTTCGACCGGGGCGACGGGCTCCAGGCCCGCTGGCTCCGCGCGGCGGCGGGGCTGGAGATCGACGCGCCCACCCATTGGCTGCCCTCCACCCAGGGATTCGTGGACGCGGCCGTGGCGGGGCTCGGCTGGGGCATGAACCCGCTGGCGCTGGTCGAGGGCCACCTCGCGGAAGGCCGCCTCGTCGAACTGTCCCCGGGCCACCGGCTCGACGTGTCGCTGCACTGGCAGCACGCCCGCATCGGCGCGCCCCTGCTCGGCGAGTTCACGCGCCACGTCGTGTCGGCGGCGCGGCGGGGCCTCGTGCCCGCGGGACGGGAAGCGTGAGGCGCCGGCCCCCGGGGTTGCGCGGCGCGCGTTTCCGGCGCACCACCGGATCGCCCGTAGCTCGAACCCCCTCCATCTCCCTGCCATGAACCTGCACCTCTCCACCTTCGCGCGCGAGGCCGCGGCAACGGACGACGCCGTCGACCTCAACGACTACGCGCGCCGCATCCTCACCTCGCGGGTCTACGACGTCGCGCGCGTCAGCCCGCTCGATCCGCTGCCCGGCCTGTCGGCCCGCCTCGGCAACCGCGTTCTGCTGAAGCGCGAAGACCTGCAGGACGTGTTCTCCTTCAAGATCCGCGGCGCCTACAACAAGATGGCGGGCCTGCCGCGCGAGGCGCTGGAGCGGGGCGTGATCTGCGCGTCCGCCGGCAACCACGCCCAGGGCGTGGCCTTCGCGGGCCAGAAGCTCGGCATCGCGGCCACGATCGTCATGCCGCGCACGACGCCGGGCATCAAGGTCGCGGGCGTGCGGGCGCGGGGCGGCATCGCGGTGATCCACGGCGACAATTTCGACGAGGCCTACCGCCACGCCGCCGCGCTCTGCGCCGAGCGCGGGCTCACCTTCGTGCACCCCTACGACGACCCCGACGTGATCGCCGGCCAGGGCACGGTGGGGATGGAGATCCTCCAGCAGCACCCGGGACCGCTCCACGCGGTCTTCGTGCCCG
>CAXTFP010000647.1:0-2009 GCA_964243135.1 uncultured Lichenihabitans sp. | reverse complement strand
GCGTGTTGACGAAGAAGTGCGGGCGGAAGAAGTCCTTGGGCGGCTGCGTCGCCAGCTCGGTCAGGTAGTCCTGCAGCTCCCACTTCGTGTTGCGCCACGTGAAGTAGGTGTAGGACTGCGAGAAGCCGATCTTCGCCAGCCGGTACATGACCTTCGGCTTGGTGAAGGCTTCCGACAGGAACACCACGTCCGGGTGGTCGCGGCGCACGTCCTCGATCACCCATTCCCAGAACGGGAAGGGCTTGGTGTGCGGGTTGTCGACGCGGAACAGCTTCACGCCCTGGTCGACCCAGAGCCGGATCGTGTCGCGCAGCTCGGTCCACAGCGAGGGCATGGCGCCCGCGGCGTAGAAGTCGACGTTGACGATGTCCTCGTATTTCTTCGGCGGGTTCTCGGCGTAGCGGATCGTGCCGTCCGGGCGCCAGTTGAACCAGTCCGGGTGATCCTTGAGCCAGGGGTGGTCGGGCGAGGCCTGGATGGCGAGGTCGAGCGCCAGTTCGAGCCCGTGCTCGGCCGCCGCCGCCACGAGGCGGCGCAGGTCCTCGAAGGTGCCGAGCTCCGGGTGGATCGCGTCGTGCCCGCCCTCCGCCGAGCCGATGGCATAGGGGCTTCCGGGGTCGTCCGGGCCGGCCGTCAGACTGTTGTTGCGGCCCTTGCGGTTGGTGCGGCCGATGGGGTGGATCGGCGGGAAGTAGAGCACGTCGAAGCCCATGGCGCGGATCGCCGGCAGGCGGCCGATCACGTCGTCGAAGGTGCCGTGGCGCGCGGGGTCGCCGCTCTGGGAGCGGGGGAACAGCTCGTACCAGCTCGCGAAGCCCGCGCCGGTGCGCTCGGCGTCGAGCGGGATCGGCGCGTGCCGCAGGCTGAACGGGCGCGGGTCCGCGGCCGCCATGGCGTCGGCCGTGTCGGGCGCCAGCAGCAGGGCGAGGCGCCCGGCGTCGTCGGTCCCGAGCAGCCGTTCGGCGATGGGCGCGAGCCGCGCGGCCGCGTCCCCCGTGGCGGCCTCCAACGTTCGCGCCACGAGGCGGCGCCCCTCCTCCAGCTCCAGCGGCACGGCGAGGCCCGCTCCGTGCTTGGCTTCGAGCTCGTGGTGGAAGATGGCAAACTCGTCGCGCCACACCTCCACCGTGAACTCGTGCCGGCCGAGCCGTTCGAGCGGCAGGTCGGCGGCCCAGCCGCCGTTGCCGAGCGGCACCATGCGGCGCTTGCGCCAGGTATCCTCGTCGGCGGCGCGCCAGCGCAGCGCCACCGCGATGGCGTCGTGGCCTTCCGCGAAGGCGTCGGCCTCGACCCGCACGACCTCGCCCACGATGCGCTTGACCGGGTAGCGCCCGCCATCGACCGAGGGCGTCACGGCCTCGATGGCGAGGCGCGGCGCTGCGACCGCCGTCTCCGGCGTGAAGCGCAGCGACCCCACGGGCGGCAGGATGGCGCGGCCGGCGCCGCCTTCGAGCACGCGGACCTCGGCGGGCCCGAGCGTCGCGGCGCTCTCGGCGCCGAGGTTCGGACGGGACCCGACCGCGTCGCGAAACGGGAGGAAGCGGCCCGACTCGGGCGACAGGGCGCCAGCCGGGAGCCGGGCGTCGCGGTCGAGGGCGGGGTTGACCAGCACGAGCCGCGCCGCCGCGGCGCGGCGGAGGTCGCCGGCATCGGTGCGCAGCACGGCGGTCGGCGCTCCCCCGGCGCCGGCCAGGACGCGCAGGCCGCCCCGCGCGAAGCGGCCGCCCTCGCGCGCCACGAAGGCATTGGCGGTGCGGATGCGCTCGGCGAAGTCGAGCCGCGGGCGGTCCCGCAGGGCCGCGTAGGTTTCCCGGACCTCGCCGGTCGGGGGCACGGGCTGGTCCGCAGCCGGCTCCACCCCACGGACGACGGCGACGACGCTGCCGTCGGCCTGGCGGAGCCCGGTGAGCACCCGGTAGCCGTCGTCGCCGGGGACGAGCACCTGCAGGCGCGGGTCGTACGTGCCGGACAGCGTCACCCGTCGCCCGTAGCCGTCGGCCACCGCACCG
>CAXTFP010000646.1:0-2010 GCA_964243135.1 uncultured Lichenihabitans sp. | reverse complement strand
GTCTGGCGCGCCGGCTGCGGCCCGACGATCTGGTGGGCGCCGGTCGCTGACGCGACGGGCGCAGGCGAGATCCGCGGCGGGCGTTCAACGGAGGGTGACATGCAGGTTCGATCGTTCGGCGAGGCCGACGGCGTCGAGATCAAGGAGGTCACGCTGCGCAGCCCCTCGGGCGCCACGGCCTCGATCATCACCTGGGGGTCCGTCCTGCGCGACCTCGTGGTGCCGGGGCCGGCCGGGCCGCAGCGCGTCGTGCTGGGGCTGAACACCATTGAGGACTACCGGGCCTACTCGCCCCATTTCGGCGCCACGCCGGGGCGCTTCGCCAACCGCATCGCGGGCGGCCACTTCACCCTCGACGGCGTGGCCTACACGCTGCCCACCAACGAGAAGGGCAAGACCACGCTGCACGGCGGCCCCAAGGGCTTCGGCAAGCGCCCGTGGACTCTCGACCATGCCGACGACGCCTCGGCCGTGCTGATGCTGGACTCGCCCGCCGGGGACTCCGGCTTCCCCGGCGCGGTGCGGGCGACCTGCACCTACCACCTCGTGGATCCCGGCACGCTGGTGGTCGACCTCCACGCCACGACCGACGCGCCGACGCTGGTGAACCTCGCCCACCACAGCTACTTCAACCTCGACGGCAGCCCCGACATCCTCGATCACGAGGTGATGCTCAACGCGCCCTTCATGACGCCGACCGACGCCGACCTCATCCCCACCGGCGAGATCAGGTCCGTGGCGGGCACGCCCTTCGACTTCACCGCGATGCGGCCGGTGCGGAACGCGGACGGCACCGCCTACGACAACAACTTCGTGATCGGGCCGGCGCTGGACCCGACGAACGGGCTGGCGCATGCCGCGACGGTCCGCTCGCCGAAGAACGGGCTGACGATGGAGCTGCACACGGACCAGCCGGGGATGCAGTTCTACGACGCCGCCAAGCTGAACTGCCCGGTGCCGGGCCTCGGCGGCGCCCGCTACGGGGCGCACGGCGGGCTCGCCCTCGAAGCCCAGACCTTTCCCGACGCCCCGCACCACCGGCATTTCCCGTCGGCTGTGCTGCGGCCGGGAGACGTCTACCACCGCCGCTCGGAATACCGCTTCGCCTGACGCGCCAGGGACGGCGGGGAAGCAGAATCTCGGAAGTGGAGATCGGCCGAGGTCGCACCTGGTCCACCTCCTCCACCACAATGTGGAGGAGGATGCGCAGCGTCACGGGCGTCTCCTCCTCCGCGGCGCGGAGGAGGGGGACCGCCCGAAGGGCGGTGGAGGAGGCCCGACGGGGTTGGGACGGTGGCAGAAAGTTTCCCGCCACCCTTCGTCGAACGTACGGGCTCCGGGGTCAGCGGCCGATGTCGCCCTCGAACCCCGCCAGGGCGGCGCCGACCTCGAGGCCGAGCTCGTCCATGGAGGTTTCCTCGCGGGCCAGCACTTCTTCACCCTTGGCCTGACGGTCGGCCTCCTCGGGCGAGCGGGCGACGTTGATGGTCACCTTGGCATGGACCTCCGGGTGGAGCTCCACGGGCACGACGTGGAGGCCGAGGCCCTTGATGGGCGTCGTCAGCGCGATCTGGTTGCGGCCGACCGAGAAGCCGCCGGCCGTCACGGCCTCGGCGATGTCGCGGGTCGACACCGACCCGTAGAGCTGGCCGCTCTCGCCGGCCTGGCGGATCATCGTGAAGCTTTGGCCGTCGAGGCCCTCGGCCACCGAGGCGGCCTCGCTCTTCAGCTCCAGATTGCGGGCTTCGAGCTGCGCGCGCTGCGTCTCGAACCGCTTGGAATTGGCCTCCGTGGCCCGCAGGGCCTTTCCGCGCGGCAGGAGGAAGTTGCGCGCGAAGCCGTCCTTCACGCGCACGCGCTCGCCCATCTGGCCGAGCTTGGCCACGCGCTCCAAAAGAATGACGTCCATATCACTGTTTCCTTTTCGGCAGTTTGGTGATCCGGAGGCCCGATCCCCGGCGCAGCGGGGGAAACAGGCAATCGATGCAGCCCAGCAGCGCCAGGGCGAAG
>CAXTFP010000645.1:0-2031 GCA_964243135.1 uncultured Lichenihabitans sp. | reverse complement strand
CCCGATGAACGAGGCCGCCGTCGCGGAGCGCGGGCCTCGGACGGCGGCGACGGCGCGGCCGGCGGCGGTCGAGGCCGAGCGCATGTCGCTCGTCTTTGAGACGGACGACGGCCCCGTGCAGGCCTTGTCGAACATCGACCTGACGATCCGCCCCGGCGAGTTCGTGTCGCTGATCGGCCCCTCGGGCTGCGGCAAGACCACGCTGCTGCGCGTCATCGGCGACCTCGAAACCGCCACCGCGGGGCGCATCGCCGTGCACGGCATGAGCCCGCGCGACGCCCGGCTCAAGCGCTCCTACGGCTACGTGTTCCAGGCGCCGGCCCTGTACCCGTGGCGGACGGTGGCGAAGAACATCGCCTTGCCGCTGGAGATCATGGGCTATGCCAGGGACGAGCGGCGCGCCCGCGTCGCGGCCGGCCTCGACCTCGTCAACCTGACGGGCTTCGGCAACAAGTTCCCTTGGCAGCTTTCGGGCGGCATGCAGCAGCGCGCCTCCATCGCCCGCGCCCTGTCGTTCGACCCGGACCTGCTCTTGATGGACGAGCCCTTCGGAGCGCTCGACGAGATCGTGCGCGACAAGCTGAACGAGCAGCTCCTGCGCCTGTGGGACCGCACCGGCAAGACGGTGGTGTTCGTCACTCACTCGATCCCCGAGGCCGTGTTCCTGTCGACCCGCGTGGTCGTCATGTCGCCGCGGCCGGGGCGGGTGCACGACGTCGTCGACTGCGACTTCCCGCGCGACCGCAACCTCGACATCCGCGAGACGCCGGCCTTCCTCGCGGTGGCCCACCGGGTGCGCGAGGGGTTGAGGGCCGGGCACGCCTATGTCGATTGAGGCCCGCTTCTCGTCCCGGGCCGGCGCCCTCCCGCGCCCGGCGCGGACAACCGGGGTCGGCCTCGCGCTGCGCGGCACGGCGGCCTGGGTGCTGCCCGTGGCGGTCGTAGTGCTGGCCATCCTGGCCGCCTGGTACGCGGGCGCGGTCGGCATGAACGCCGACCTTCAGCGGGAAGCCTTCGACAACGCCGGGATCACGGACGCGGGCTGGCGCGACTTCGCGGCCGGCACTTGGTCGCAGGGCCACCCGCGCCTGCCGGCCCCGCACCAGATCGCGGCCGAGATCGGCAAGTCCGTGTTCGACCTGCCGGTGACGTCGAAGCGCAGCCTCGTCTTCCACGCGGGCGTGACGCTGGAGGCGACGGCGCTGGGCTTCGCGCTCGGCGCGCTGGTGGGCTTCGGGCTCAGCCTGCTGGTGGTCCACGTGCCGAGCCTCGACCGGGGCATGATGCCCTGGATCGTCGCGTCCCAGACCGTGCCGATCGTGGCGCTCGCCCCGATGATCGTGGTGATCCTCAACCAGGCCAGCGTCACGGGGCTGATGCCCAAGGCCGTGATCGCCGCCTATCTGTCGTTCTTCCCCGTCGCGGTCGGCATGGTGAAGGGCCTGCGCTCGCCCGATCCCCTGCAGCTCGACCTGATGCGGACCTATTCGGCCTCAGCCGGGCAGACGCTCGCCAAGCTGCGGCTGCCCGCGAGCCTGCCCTTCTGCTTCGCGAGCCTCAAGGTCGGCGTGGCCGCGAGCCTCGTCGGCACCGTGGTGGCCGAGGTCACGAAGAGCGAGGACGGCGGCCTCGGCGCGCGGCTGCTCGCCGGCTCCTACTACGGCCAAACGGTGCAGATCTGGGCGGCCCTGCTGGTGGCGGCCCTCTGCGGCGCGGCGCTGGTGGGCGGGATGTCGGGCCTGGAGCACCTCGCCCTGCGCCGCAGCGGGGGCGGCCGGTGAGCGGTGGACCGGCCTACTGGCTCGGCTGCGGGGCCGTGTGGCTGGCCGCCTGGGCGCTGGTCGAGCTCATCGTGCGGCGGGCGCCGCGGCGCGGCTGGCCGGGGCGGACGGCGGCCCTGGCCGTGCCGCTGATCTTCGGCGCAACCCTGCTGTTCTGGTGGGAGATGATCGTGCGCGGCCTCGGCGTGCCGGCCGTCATCCTGCCGCCGCCCTCGGCCATCGCGGCCCGGCTCGTCGCCTCGCCCGGCAC
>CAXTFP010000644.1:0-2032 GCA_964243135.1 uncultured Lichenihabitans sp. | reverse complement strand
GCGTCGAGGTGGGGCAGCGCGAGGGGGCCCGAGCGCAGCCCGATCCGGTCGGCGCGGCCCCCAGCGCAGGCCTCGGCGATGTGGCCGAGCGTGTCCGAGCCCGCGTCGCCGTAGTCCGCGGCGTCGTCGGCCGCGCCGATGCCGACGGAATCGAGCACGAGCAGGACGGCGCGGGCCACGCCTAGGATGCCGCCGCCGCGGCGTCCCCCGCCACGGCATTGTCGAAGGCCGCGGCGAAGAGCGCGCGGGTGTAGTCCGAGCGCGGCGCCGCGAACACCTGCGCGGCGGGCCCGGACTCGACCACGCGGCCCGATTTCATCACCACGATCTCGGTGGCGAGCGCGCGCACCACCTTGAGGTCGTGGCTGATGAACAGGTAGGCCAAGCCGCGCCGGCGCTGGAGGTCGCGCAGAAGGTCGACGATCTGCGCCTGCACGGACATGTCGAGCGCCGAGGTCGGCTCGTCCAGCACCACGAACTTCGGCTCCAGCACCATGGCGCGGGCGATGGCGATGCGCTGGCGCTGGCCGCCGGAAAACTCGTGCGGGTAGCGGTCCATCATGGCGGGGTCGAGCCCCGTGTCGCTGAGCGCCTTGGCCACGACCTCGCGCCGCTCGGCATAGGGCAGGCGGCGGATGGCCGTCAGCCCTTCCTCGACGATGCCGAAGACGGACAGGCGCGGCGACAGCGAGCCGTAGTGGTCCTGGAACACCACCTGCAGGTCGCGGCGCAAGGGTCGCAGCGCCGCCGTATCGAGCCCGTCGATCCGCCGACCGAGGTAGCTCACCGGCCCCTCGGAGCGGATCAGCCGCAGGATGGCCAGGCCCAGCGTGGTCTTGCCGGAGCCCGACTCGCCCACGACCCCCACAGTCTGGCCCTCGCGCACGTCGAGGCTGATGCCGTCCACCGCCTTCACGTGGCCCACCGTGCGGCGCAGGAAGCCGCGGCGGAGGGGGAACCACACCTTGAGGTCCTCGGCCGCCACGATCGACCGGGCCGACGCGTCGGACGCGGGCGGGTCCCCCTTGGGCTCGGCCGCCAGCAGCATGCGCGTGTAGGCGTGGCGGGGGTCGCGGAACACCCCGGCGGCCGGGCCGGCCTCGACGATCCGGCCCTTCTGCATCACGGCGACGTCGTCGGCGATGCGGCGCACGATGCCGAGGTCGTGGGTGATGAACAGCATCGCCATGCCGAGCCTGCCCTGGAGCTCCTTCAGGAGCCGCAGGATCTGCGCCTGCACGGTGACGTCGAGCGCCGTGGTGGGCTCGTCCGCGATGAGGAGGTCGGGGCGGTTGGCTAGCGCCATGGCGATCATCACGCGCTGGCGCTGGCCTCCCGAAAGCTGGTGCGGGAAGGCGCCAAGCCGCGACGCCGGGTCCGGGATGCCGACCTCGGTCAGGAGCTCGACCACGCGCTGGCGCAGCTTCGCGCCGCCTCCGAGGCCGTGCAGCTCCACGATCTCGCCGACCTGCCTCTCGATCGTGTGCAGCGGGTTCAGCGACGTCATGGGTTCCTGAAACACCATGGTGATGGCGCGGCCGCGGATGCCGCGCATCTCGGCTTCCGACGCCGCCAGGAGGTCGCGCCCGGCGAAGGCGATGCGGCCGCCCAGCACCTTCGCGCCGAACGCGTCGAGCAGGCGGGCGATCGACATGGCCGTGACGGATTTGCCGGAGCCCGACTCGCCCACCAGCGCCAGCGTGCCGCCGCGCTTGAGCGAGAACGACACCCCGTCGACCGCCCGCGTCGTGCGCCCGCCCTGGGTGAAGCCGACCGCGAGGTCCTGGACCGACAGGAGGGGTTCGGTGGTCGGCGCGTCGGTCAAACCGGGAACTCTCCGCGTGGGGGTCGGCGTCCTCACCGGGCACGGGGAGGGGCGGGCCGTCAGCTTTCGGCGCGTCAGGGCGCGGGGTCAAGCCGCGCTGGCGACAGGCGCAGGGGCGGGTTATCTCAGCCCGGACCCATTCCCTCCGTGCCGTCCGCGGGAGCGCCCCATGACCGACCCTTCCCCCGGCCGCCCGGCCCTCGACGA
>CAXTFP010000643.1:0-2036 GCA_964243135.1 uncultured Lichenihabitans sp. | reverse complement strand
TGATCGAGCAGGCCGAGCAGGGCGTCGACTATTTCACCATCCACGCCGGCGTCCGGCTCGCCCACGTGCCGCTGACCGCGCGGCGCCTCACCGGCATCGTGTCGCGCGGCGGCTCGATGATGGCGCGCTGGTGCCTCGCGCACCACCGCGAAAGCTTCCTCTACGAGCGGTTCGGCGAGATCTGCGAGATCATGCGGCGCTACGACGTGAGCTTCTCGCTGGGGGACGGGCTGCGGCCGGGCTCGATCGCCGACGCCAACGACGTGTCGCAGTTCGCCGAGCTCGAAACCCTGGGCGAGCTCACGACGGTGGCCTGGGCCGGGGGCTGCCAGGTGATGATCGAGGGGCCGGGCCACGTGCCCCTGCACAAGATCAAGGCCAACATGGACAGGCAGCTCGCCGCCTGCGGCGAGGCGCCCTTCTACACGCTCGGCCCCCTGACGACCGACATCGCCCCGGGCTACGACCACATAACGAGCGGCATCGGCGCGGCCGCCATCGGCTGGTTCGGCACCGCCATGCTCTGCTACGTGACGCCGAAGGAGCACCTCGGCCTGCCGGACCGCGACGACGTCAAGACGGGCGTCATCACCTACCGCATCGCGGCCCACGCGGCCGACCTCGCCAAGGGACATCCGGCCGCCCGCGTGCGGGACGACGCGCTGAGCCGCGCCCGCTTCGACTTCCGCTGGGACGACCAGTTCAACCTGTCGCTCGACCCCGACACGGCACGGACATTCCACGACGAGACCCTGCCGAAGGACGCCCACAAGGTCGCGCATTTCTGCTCGATGTGCGGCCCGAAGTTCTGTTCCATGCAGATCACCCAGGACCTGCGCCGCGACGCCGAGGCGCTCGCCGGCATGGAAGGGAAGTCGAGGGAGTTCCTGGACGGGGGCGGGGCGCTCTACGTGCCGGGGGAGTGACCCAACTCCCATCCGCTCATCCCGCGGATGCGGGGATCCAGCGCAGGGATGTCCGGCCGAAGGCCGCCCTGTGCTTCTACCCTGGCGTGTGCGGCACGCGAGGGTGCTGCGTCGGCCTTCGGCCGCCTCTTTGCGCTGGATTCCCGCCTGCGCGGGGATGAGCGGTGAGGGGGAGGGCTATCCGGAAGGCAGGCGATGATCTCACGTGGCAAGGGCGGCCTATGGGCCGCCCTTCCTGCGTTTGATCCTCGAAGAGATCGACTCGGCTCAAACCTTGGCGGGGGCCTTCTTGGCGGCGGCCTTTTTCTTGGGCTTCTCGGCCGCGGCGTCGCCTTCGAGCTCGCCGTGGGCCTCCTCGTCCTCTTGCTCCTCGTCGTCGTCTTCCTCGATCTGGCCCTCGCCGCCGGCCGCGTTGGCGGTCTTCTCGGCGATGTCGCTGAGCAACTGGTCGGCCTTTTTTTCCTCCTCCAGCGTTTCGCCGAGGAGCTTCTCGGCCTCGGCGAAGCCGAGCTGCTTCGCCCAGGACTTCAGCGCGCCGTAGCGGGCGATCTCGTAATGCTCGACCGCCTGGGCGCAGCCGATCAGCACGGCGTCGGCGGCCTCGGTGTCGCCGAACTCCTCCAGGTCCTCGGTCATCTCGTCGGCGATGCCCTTCATGGCTTCGCATGTCTTGGCGCGGGCGGTCTTGCCGATGATCTCGAACACCTGCTCCAGCCGCTCGATCTGGTGGGCGCTCTCCTCGCGGTGCTGCTCGAAGGCCTGCTTCAGCTCGGGCGCCTTGGCGGCCTTGGCGGATTTGCCCAGCGAGCGCGTGCCCTGCTTCTCGGCCCAGTACACGTCCTTCAGCGTCTCGTAGAAGGCGTCGCTCAGTGTCTTCTCTTTCGCGGCCATGGTGCACCCCCGTTGCGTCCCGTCTCGGCCGACTCAAGTCCGCCGGGCCACGGAAGGTTCAGGGCCTCCGGACACCATCCACAGGGGAGGTGCCGCCCGCGTCCCGGGGCGCGCGGGAAACTTCCCGATCACACGTTGCGCAGCGCGCCGCCGTCGACGCGCAGCGTCGTGCCGGTGACGTAGGACGCCTGCGGGCTCGCCAGGAACACGGCCGCGGCG
>CAXTFP010000642.1:0-2037 GCA_964243135.1 uncultured Lichenihabitans sp. | reverse complement strand
ACGAGCCCTACGACGGGGCGCTGCCGGGGGACACGATCGACACCCACGCGACGCGCAACGGCTACGCCAACGTGCTGATCGAGGTGCGCCAGGACCTCATGGCGACGGAGGCCGCTGCCGAGGCCTGGGGCCTGCGGCTGGCGCGCCTGCTTGCGCCGATCCTGCGCCGACCCGACATGCACGAGATCGTCCTCCACGCGCCGCGCACGGGGCCCGGCCGGCGCCTCGCGGACCTGTGAGGCCCATCGCACGAGAGCGTCCCATGGACTACGAGATCGACTACGCCATGCAGACCGAGCTCGAAGCCGCCGTGTTCCGGCGGCTCGTCGCCCACCTGCGCCAGCACCCCGAGGTGCAGAACATCGACCTGATGAACCTCGCGGGCTTCTGCCGCAACTGCCTCGGCAACTGGTTCGCCGAGGCCGCCAACGAGCGCGGCCTGCCGCTGTCGCGCGACGACGGGCGCGAGAAGGTCTACGGCATGCCCTATGCCGAGTGGAAGGCCCTGCACCAGACCGAAGCCTCGCCGCAGGCCCAGGCGGATTTCGCCGCGCGGGACGGCGCGGGACCCGAGGGGGCGTGAGCCGGGCGGAAACGGTCGCGCGGGTCGCCACTGCGAGGCCGGGCCGTTCGCCCTCTCCGACGGTCAGGGGATCCCGCCGTCACGCTTCGCGGCGCGTCACAGCCCCATCCTGGCCGCGTGCCAGCGGAGGTGGTCCGCGATGAAGCTGGCGATGAAGAAGTAGGAATGGTCGTAGCCCTCGCGGCGGTTGAGCGTGAGGGCCACGCCGGCCTCGCGGCAGGCCGCCTCCAGCAGGTCGGGCTTGAGCTGTTCCGTCAGGAAGGGGTCGGCCGCGCCCTGGTCGACCAGGATTTCGGGGAAGCGCGCGCCGTCGGCGATCAGCGCGCAGGCGTCGTAGGGGCGCCACGCCGCCCGGTCCGCCCCGAGGTAGCCCGACAGTGCCTTCTCGCCCCAGGGGCAGCGCATCGGCGAGGCGATGGGCGCGAAGGCCGACACCGCGCGGAAGCGGCCCGGATGGCGCAGCCCGATCGTCAGGGCGCCGTGGCCGCCCATGGAATGGCCGCAGAGGCCCTGTCGCCCCATGTCGAGCGGCAGGTTCGCGCCGAGCAACGCGGGCAGCTCGTCCTCGATGTAGGAGCGCATGCGGAACTGCCTCGACCAGGGCGCCTCGGTGGCGTCGAGGTAGAAGCCCGCCCCCACGCCGAAGTCGTAGGCCGCGTCGTCCGGCACGCCCTCGCCCCGCGGGCTGGTGTCGGGGGCGACGAGGGCCAGGCCGAGCTCGGCCGCGACGCGCTGCGCGCCGGCTTTCTGGGTGAAGTTGTCCTCCGTGCAGGTGAGGCCCGCCAGGAACCAGAACACCGGCACCGGGCCGCGCTCGGCCGCGGGCGGCAGGTAGACCGCGACGCGCATCGGCGTGCCGGTGGCCGCGGAAGCGTGCCGGTAGGTGCGCTGCCGGCCGCCGAAGCAGCGGGTGTCCGAGACGAGGTCGAGGCTCATGGGGTGCTCCGGTTGGCCGGGGGCCGTCACTCCCTGCGATAGAGCGTCCACGAGGTGCCCGACAAGGGCGAGGCGGGATACGTCCGGCGCAGGAGGTAGCGCGTGGGGCAGGCCGGGGCGCCCCATCCGGCCGTGCCGTCCGGCCGTCGATCCTCGACGCCGACCGCGACGAACCAGTCGGGCGGCGTGCGGCAGACATCGGCCTCGGGGACGGGGACCGGCGCCGCCCGCCCGGCCCGCCGCGCCGCCTCGTCGAGCAGCAGACCCGCCATGAACGGGCGATCCGCCGCGTAGGTCGGGGTGCCCTCGGCCGCCATGACGGCCAGCGTGTCCGTGAAGCCGCCGCGCCCCTCGCGGATCTGGAGCGCATCGAGCGCGAGGCCGCCCCCCGCCACCGCGAGGGCCGAGATCAGCGCGGCCCTCCGCGCTTCGCCGCCGCGGCACCACAGGGTGGCGAGCGTTTCGGCCAGCAGCGCCAGCAGCGCGATCCCGCAGACCGCGAAGTAGCGGGGATAGGC
>CAXTFP010000641.1:0-2037 GCA_964243135.1 uncultured Lichenihabitans sp. | reverse complement strand
CGTCGTGCCGGTGACGTAGGACGCCTGCGGGCTCGCCAGGAACACGGCCGCGGCGGCGAACTCGTCGGGCTCGCCGTAGCGGCCGGCCGGGATCGTGGCCAGGGCGGCCTTCTCAACCTCGCCGCGGCTGCGGCCGGTGCGCTGCGACGCGGCCTCGTCGAGGGCCGCGACGCGCGAGGTCGCGATACGGCCAGGCAGCACCATGTTGACCGTGACGCCGTCGGCCGCGACCTCCGACGCCAGGGTCTTGGACCAGCCGAGCAGGGCCAAGCGCAGGGCGTTCGACAGGGCGAGGTTGGGAATCGGCGCCACCACGCCGGACGACGCCACCGTGATCACCCGGCCCCAGCGCCGCTCGCGCATGCCCGGCACCAGGGCGCCCGTGAGGTCGACCAGGGACATCACCATGGCGTCGAACTGGGCGCGCCACTGTTCGTCCGTGGCGCCGAGCGCCGAGGTGGGCGGCGGCCCGCCGGAATTGTTGACCAGGATGTCGACCCCGCCCAGCGCTTCGAGCGCCCGCTCGGCGAGCGCACGGCCGATGCCGGGGGCCGCGAGGTCGGCGACGAGCTTCGGGCACGCCTCGTGGTCCGGGAACAGCGCGTCGAGCTTCTCGGCCGAGCGGCTCGACACGGCCACGCGGGCGCCCGCCGCCCCGAGCCCCCGGGCGATGGCCGAGCCGAGCCCGCCGCTCGCCCCCAGCACCAGGGCGCGCCGGCCCGACAGATCGATCCTCATGCCGCTCATCTCCCGCTGACGGTGTGCGGCATATAGGCGATCACGCTCCCCGGGGCGAGCCGGGCGGGCGGCGGCCCCTCACGGCGCCTCGGCGTGCATCACGTCGAGCGCTACGACCGGCGACACGACGAGCGTCGCCACGAACGAGCGCCCGCGGCGCGGGTTGGAGGGGCCGAGGCGCGACGCCAGCAGGGCGCCGTCGAGCGCGTCGCCGAGGACGCGCGTCCACAGCCAGGCCTGCGGGTCGCGCGCCGCCAGCATCACGGCGCCCGAGGCGATCTCGCGCAGCCCGTAGAGGCGGATCACGTTGGCGTGCCCTTCGAGGCCCGTCGCGCGGGCGACGGCGCGCGGGGCCACCAGCTCGACCACGCCCAAACCGATGCCGAACCAGGCGAGTCCGCGGGCGATGTCCTTCGGCGTCATGCCGTCCCTCTCGATGATCGATGAAAACCCGGGCCGGCAGTGCCGACCCGTCTGCCGAATGCGGGATCTCAACAGGCGGAACCCATCGCGGTATCCTCGGCCGGATCGGCGCGGATGAAACGCCGAGCCGGTGCCGAGCGTTGCCCCGCGACACGACCACAGGCCAGCCCTGCCATGCCCGACAACACCACGATCGACACGCGCCCCACCACCGAAACGAAGGTCGAGCGGCCGAAGCTCCACAAGGTCATCCTCATCAACGACGACTACACGCCGCGCGAGTTCGTCGTGATGGTGCTCAAGGCCGAGTTCCGCATGGGCGAATCCAAGGCCAATTCGGTGATGCTGACGGCGCATCGGCAGGGCTCCTGCGTCATCGCGGTCTACCCCCGCGACTTGGCCGAGACCAAGGCGGGCCGCGCCGCCGAACTCGGCCGCGCCAGGGGCTTCCCGTTGCAGTTCACGACCGAGCCCGAGGAGTGAGGGCCTCGCCTCGCGGGGGCATGGCGCCCCCGCCGCGCCTGGATGACATCCCGGCCTGACACAGCCTCCCGGAGCCCGACCCATGTCCGATTTCGTCATCGCGCCGCCGCCGGTGGCGTCGGTCCCGGTCCGTGGCGGGGGCCGTTTCCCGGTGCGGCGGATCTTCTGCGTCGGGCGCAACTACGCGGAACACGTGCGCGAGATGGGCGGGGATCCGGCGCGCGAGCCACCATTCTTCTTCACCAAGCCCGCCGACGCGCTGGTGACGGGGGACGCAGACACGCCCTACCCGCCGGCGACGGGCGACCTGCATTTCGAGCTCGAACTCGTGGCCGCCATCGGCCGGGGCGGCCGTGACATCGCGGCCGAGGACGCCTCCGCCCACCTGTGGGG
>CAXTFP010000640.1:0-2044 GCA_964243135.1 uncultured Lichenihabitans sp. | reverse complement strand
GAGGTCGACACGATCGTGGTCGAGCACCTCGGCGACCCCCTGACCCACATGATCCGCAACGCCATCGACCACGGGATTGAGAAGCCGGAAACCCGGCTCGCGCGCGGCAAGCCCGCCGAGGGCTGCCTGCGCGTGGCGGCGCTGCACCGCTCGGGCCGCATCGTCATCGAGGTGTCGGACGACGGCGCCGGCATCAACCGGCCCCGCGTGCGCGAGATCGCCGAAAGCCGCGGCCTCATCGCCCGCGACGCGCGGCTGACCGACGACGAGGTCGACAACCTCATCTTCCTGCCGGGCTTCTCCACCGCCTCGACCGTGTCGGACATCTCCGGGCGCGGCGTCGGCATGGACGTCGTGCGGCGCGAGATCCAGTCCCTGTCGGGCCGGATCTCCATCAGCTCGCGCCCTGGCGAGGGCTCGACCTTCACGCTGAGCCTGCCCCTCACCCTCGCGGTGCTGGACGGCATGGTGCTGAGCGTCGCCGGGCAGACCGTCGTGGTGCCGCTGAGCGCCGTGGTCGAGATCCTGATGCCGCAGGACGTGAAGGTGCACGGCTTCAGCGACGACGCCCGCATCATCGGCCTGCAGGACGCCTTCGTGCCCCTGGTGGACGCGGCCCTGTGGCTGGGGTTCCGGGACCAGCCCGTGCCCCCGCGCGACGGCGTCGTGCTGCTCCTGGAGACGGACGGCGGCGAGCGCCTGGGCCTCGTGGTCGACGCCATCCAGGGCCAGCGGCAGGTCGTCATCAAGAGCCTCGAAGCCCATTACGGCAAAGTGCCGGGCGTCGCGGCCGCCACCATCCTGGGCGACGGCCGCGTGGCCCTCATCCTCGACGTCGAGGCGCTGGTGCGCGTCGGCGGCCAGCACCGGCACGGCGGCTCCACCCTCCCGGCCCCGCAGGAGGCGGCGGTGCGGGATGATCCCGCGCGCAACCAGCGCGAGCTCGTCACCTTCACCATCGCCGAGCACGGCTTCTGCCTCGACATCGGGGCCGTGCGGGAGATTCGCGGCTGGACGACGCCGACCCCCATGCCCCAGACCGCGAGCCACGTCCGGGGCACCATCAATCTGCGGGGCACGGTGCTGTCGATCGTCGACATCGCCACCATGCTGGGCCTGCCGGCGCAGGAGGCGACGGAACGCCACGTCATCGTCGTGGTGGAGGTCGGCGGCCGGCCCGTCGGCCTGCTCGTGGACGCCGTCACGGGCATCATCGCGGTCGAGGGCCGGACGGTGCTGCCCCCGCCCGCGGCCGGCTCGGCCGTCGAGCCGGGCCTCATCGCGGGCGTGCTGTCGCTCGACGGCCGCATGCTCAGCCTGCTCGACGCCGCCCACTTCCTGCCGCCCGCGGTCGACCTCGCCGCGTGACGGCCCCCACCCTTCCGCGACACCGGGTCGACCTCGGCCACGACCTCCACTCGTTTGGATAGACGACGATGCCCCTAGCCTCAGCCCTCAAAGTCATGATCGCCGACGACCAGCAGACGAGCCGCATGCTGATCCGCACGGCCCTGGCGGAACTCGGCATCAAGCAGATCGCCATGGCGAAGGACGGCGACGAAGCCCTGTCCGGCATCATGCGCGAGCCGGTGCACCTCGTGATCTCCGACTTCCACATGCCGAAGATGAACGGCGTCGAGCTGCTGCGGGCCGTGCGGGCCAACGGGCCGACGCGCAAGTCCGCCTTCTTCCTGCTGACCGGCGCCGACAACGCCGAGTTCCTGAAGCTGGCCGTGCAGCTCCAGGTCAACAACTACCTGAAGAAGCCCGTCTCGACGACCGAGCTGCGCAGCAAGATCGAAGCCGTCTTCGGGGCGCTGCAGTGACGGGAGCCTCGGCTCCCGGTCCGTGGCGGGGGCGGGTGCGATGATCGGGGGTGGAAGCGCGATGGATGGGCTAGACCGCCTCCTCGGCCGGCTCGGCTCGGAGATGCTGCGCCAGGCCGAGCATCTGGCCCGCGTCGGCGGCGCGGGCGGCGGGGGGGCGGGTCCGCTGCCGGCCGCCCAGATCGTCGCCATGCAGGGCATCGACGAGGCCGAGCAGA
>CAXTFP010000639.1:0-2060 GCA_964243135.1 uncultured Lichenihabitans sp. | reverse complement strand
CCGCCGTCGAGCGGCACGCCGGGCAGCGCGCGGCGGTTCTCGCGGTCCGCCGCCAGCGCCGCGGCCCGGTCGGGATCGCGCGACCACAGCGACACACTCCGGCCGGGCCGGGCCGCGACATTGGCCAGCGCCGTGCCCCAGGCGCCGGCGCCCAGGACGGCGACCCGCGCGAAGACCATCAGGCGCGCCCGCCGCCGACCCGCTCCGCCGAAGGGTCGAGCGGCCAGCGCGGGCGAGGCGGGGCCGTGAGGTCGTCGGCCAGGCCGAGCTGCAGCCGCTCGATGCCGGCCCAGGCGATCATGGCGCCGTTGTCGGTGCACAGGATCGCGGGCGGCAGCACCAGGCGGATGCCGCTTTCCCCCGCGAAGCGCACGAAGGCGCTGCGCACGGCCGCGTTGGACGCGACCCCGCCCGCCACCACGATGGCGTTCGGCCGGCCGGCGGCCTCGCGGAACAGCCGAAGGGCCGCCCGGGTCCGATCGATCAGCACGTCGACGGCGGCGGCCTGGAAGGCGGCGCAGAGGTCCGACACGTCCCTGCCGGTCAGGGGCGCTATCCGCTCCGCCTCCAGGCGCACGGCCGTCTTCAGGCCCGACAGCGAGAAGTCGGGTTTCGGCCGGCCCAGCATGGGGCGCGGCAGGGCGAAGCGGGCGGCGTCGCCAGTCGCGGCGGCGCGCTCGACCGCCGGTCCGCCGGGATAGGGCAGGCCGAGCAGCTTCGCGGTCTTGTCGAACGCTTCCCCCACGGCGTCGTCGACGGTGGTGCCGAGCCGCCGGTAGTCGCCGACCCCCCGCACCGCGATCAGTTGCGTGTGTCCGCCCGAAACCAGCAGGAGGAGGTAGGGGAAGGCCACGTTGTCGGTGAGCCGCGCCGTGAGGGCGTGGCCTTCGAGGTGGTTCACCGCCACGAAGGGCTTGCGCAACGCCAGGGCCAGGGCCTTGCCGGTGGTCAGCCCCACCATGACGCCGCCGATGAGCCCTGGCCCGGCCGCGGCCGCTATGCCGTCGACTTCGTCGGCCCGCAGGCCGGCCTCCTCGAGGGCGCGCTCGACGAGGCGGTCGATCACCTCCACGTGGGCGCGCGCCGCGATCTCGGGCACCACGCCGCCGAAAGCCGCATGGTCGGCGATCTGGCTCATGATCTCGTTCGACAGGACGTCGCCCCCGCCCCCGTCGCGCAGCCGCACCACGCTGGCGGCCGACTCGTCGCAGGTCGTCTCGATGCCCAGAACGCGCATGGGTCCCCTTCGAAGGATGCGAGACGGACGGTAGCGGAGGGGGGCGGGAGGGACAAGGCGAGGGATGGGCGCGCCCATTGCCGGACCTCGGGTTTCCTCCTACCCAGCATCGCGAGAGTCCTGGAGACGCATGATGCGCATCACGTCCAAGGGACAGGTCACGATCCCGATCGACATCCGCGAGAAGGCCGGCCTCATGCCGAACACGGAGGTCGACTTCGAGTATGATGGTCAGGTCGTGCGCCTCGTCCCCTCCAAAGCACGCGCGGACCGTGGCCGCGGGGCGCGCGTCGTCGCCCGGCTTCGGGGCAAGGGCGACGTCACCATGACGACGGACGAAATCATGGCCCTCACCCGCGGGGACCCGTGAGCGGCATTCTCGTCGACAGCAACGTGCCGCTCGATCTGATGACGGAAGACGAGCAGTGGCTCTCCTGGTCGGCGGAGGCCATCGCGCGCGCGGCTGATACGTCGAGACTCGTCATGGATGACAACGAAACACCCGCGGATCGCTCCGGGGGTGTCTCATCATCTCAGCGCGGTCGGTCGAACGGCGGGCTTCCTCAGAAGTCCATGCCGCCCATGCCGCCGCCACCGCCGCCGCCCATCGGCATGGCGGGCTTGTCCTTCGGCACCTCGGCGACCATGGCCTCGGTGGTGATCAGCAGGCCGGCGACCGAGGCCGCGTCCTGAAGGGCCGTGCGGACCACCTTGGCGGGGTCCACGATGCCGGCCGCGATCATGTCGACGTACTCTTCCGTCTGGGCGTTGAAGCCGTAGGTTTCGGAGGAGTTCTCGCCGATCTTGCCGACCACGATGGAGC
>CAXTFP010000638.1:0-2067 GCA_964243135.1 uncultured Lichenihabitans sp. | reverse complement strand
GGCCGAGCCGTGCCGGGCGCGACGATCGCCGCGAACCCACCGTCGAGCCGCGCGGCCCCCGCCGTGGCGACATCTACGTGAGCCGAGAGGGCAGGGGATCAGGGAATCGCGGAGGTGGCGGACGGAGATCCGGCGGCGGCCGGTGGCGGCGGCGTGGCCTCCTCGGACGGCTCGTCTACTGGTGCTTCATCCTCGGCATCTGGGCCGGCCTCGGCGGCGCCGGCGTGGTGGCCTACCAGGCGAGCCTCCTGCCGCCGATCGACCAGCTCGCCGTGCCGAAGCGTCCGCCCAACATCGCCATCCAGGGCGACGACGGCACGGTGCTGGCCAACCGGGGCGACACGGGCGGGGCCGCGATCCGGCTCGCCGACCTGCCGCCCTACCTGCCGAAGGCCTTCGTGGCCATCGAGGACCGGCGCTTCTACCTCCACCACGGCATCGACCCCGCGGGCATCGCCCGGGCCATGATCCAGAACGTGGTCCACCGCGGCGTCGCCATCCAGGGCGGCTCGACGCTGACCCAGCAGCTCGCCAAGAACGTGTTCCTGACCCAGGAGCGCACGCTGTCCCGCAAGGTCCAGGAGGCCATCCTGGCGGTCTGGCTCGAGCACAAGTACACCAAGGACCAGATCCTCGAACTCTATCTCAACCGGGTCTACTTCGGCTCGGGCTCCTACGGGGTCGAGGCCGCGGCGCAGCGCTACTTCGGCCACGGCGCCGCCAAGGTGTCGGTGGCCGAGGCCGCCATGCTGGCCGGGCTGATGAAGGCCCCCACCAAGCTCGCCCCCAACCGCAACCCCCAGGGCGCCGTCGAACGCGCCGCCCAGGTGATCGCCGCCATGGCGGGCGAGGGCTACGTGAGCGACGCCGCCGCGAAGGACGCGCTCGCCCACCCGGCCCATGCCGTGAAGGAGCGCGGCAACGGCGCCGTGAACTACGCGGCCGACTACGTCATGGACATGCTCGACGACACGATCGGCGCCGTCGAGGAGGACATCGTCGTCACCACCACGATCAGCCCGCCGCTGGAGGGCGCGGCCGAGCGCGCCCTCGTGGACACGCTGAACAGGGGCGGGGCGAGATACGGCGTGAGCCAGGGCGCGATGGTGTCGCTCGCCCCCGACGGCGGCATCAAGGCGCTGATCGGCGGGCGCGACTACGCGGACAGCCAGTTCGACCGCGCCGTCTCGGCCAAGCGCCAGCCGGGCTCCTCCTTCAAGCCCTTCGTCTACCTGTCGGCGCTGGAAGCCGGCCTCACGCCCGACACGGTGCGGGAGGACGGCCCCATCACCATCAAGGGCTGGCACCCGGAAAACTACTCGCGCGAATATTTCGGCCCCGTGTCGCTCACCAAGGCGCTGTCGCTGTCGCTGAACACCGTGGCGGTGCGGCTCGGCGTCGAGGTCGGGGCGAAGACCGTGGTCAGCACCGCCCACCGGCTCGGCATCGCGTCTGACCTCCAGCCCAACGCCTCGATCGCGCTCGGCACCTCGGAAGTGTCGCCGCTCGAACTGACGGCCGCCTACGCGCCCTTCGCCAACGGCGGGATCGCGGTGCAGCCGCACATCATCGCCCGCGTCCGCACGGCGGCCGGCAAGCTGCTCTACCAGCGCCACAACGCCAACCTGGGCCGCGCCGTCGACCCCGTCTACGTGGGCATGATGAACGGCATGATGGAGGAAACGCTCCTCACCGGCACGGCCCGCAAGGCCGAGCTGCCGGGCTGGCAGGCCGCCGGCAAGACCGGCACCAGCCAGGACTGGCGCGACGCCTGGTTCGTCGGCTACACGAGCCGCCTCGTCACGGGCGTCTGGTTCGGCAACGACGACGGCACGCCGACCCGCAAGGCTTCAGGCGGCAACCTGCCGGTCGAGGCCTGGAGCCGCTTCATGAAGGTGGCCCTGAAGGGCACGGCCCCGGCGCCGCTGCCGGGCAACTGGCACGCCCCGGCCGCGGCCCCGCCGGAGGATCCCGGTCCGCTGGCCGCGCTGCTGAGCCGCACGCAGGCGTTGCTCGGCGGCGATGCCGCCCCGGAGCGCGCAGCACCCCCGCCCGCCTCGCCGGGCG
>CAXTFP010000637.1:0-2077 GCA_964243135.1 uncultured Lichenihabitans sp. | reverse complement strand
GCGCGTTCCTCCCGGCCTACCCGCTGCGGATCCTCGACCTCGCCCTGCTCTACGCGATGCTCGGCCTGGGGCTGAACATCGTGGTGGGCTACGCGGGCCTGCTCGACCTCGGCTACGTCGCGTTCTACGCCGTCGGCGCCTACACCTACGCGCTGCTCGCCTCGCCGCAGTTCGACCTGCACCTGCCGTTTCCCCTGCTGCTGCTGATCGGCGCGGCCCTGGCGGCGCTCGCGGGGGTGCTGCTCGGCATCCCGGTGCTGCGGCTCCGCGGCGACTACCTCGCCATCGTCACCCTCGGCTTCGGCGAGATCATCCGGGTGCTGATGAACAACCTCGACGGCCTCACCAACGGGCCGCAGGGGATCGCCCGGATCGACGAGGCCGTGCTGTTCGGCTGGCACCTGTCGACGCCGGCCGACGACCTGTACCTCCTGGCCGGCCTGACGGCCCTGACCTTCCTGTTCGTGTGGCGCCTGCAGGAGAGCGCCCTCGGCATCGCGCTCGCGGCCGTGCGCGAGGACCAGGACGCGGCGCGGGGCTGCGGCATCGACACGACAGGGGTCAAGCTCGTGGCCTTCGCGACCAGCGCCACCATCGGAGGCGTGGGCGGCGTGGTGTTCGCCTCCATGCAGCGCTTCGTCAGCCCGGACAGCTTCACCTTCTGGGAGTCGCTGTCGATCGTCCTCGTCGTGGTCGTGGGGGGGCTCGGCAACCCCTTCGGCGTCATCCTCGGGGCGGGGCTGCTGGTCGTCCTGCCCGAGCTGCTGCGCGCCTACGCGGACTACCGGCAGTTGCTCTACGGGGTCGCGCTGGTGCTCGTCATCCTGGCCCGGCCCATGGGCCTCATCCGCCGCGAATACGGACCGAGCTGGCTCGTCCGCAAGCTGATGGGCTCCTGACGATGCTCGTCTTCGACCACGTCACCAAGCGGTTCGGCGCCAACACCGCGATCGACGACGCCTCGCTGACGATCCGCCCCGGCGCCATCACGGCCGTCATCGGCCCCAACGGCGCCGGCAAGTCGACGCTGGTCAACATGGCGGCGGGCTCATTCCGGGCGACCAGCGGGCGCATCCTGCTCGACGGCGTCGAGCTCCAGGCCCTGCCGAAATACAGGATCGCCCGCGCGGGGCTGAGCCGCACCTACCAGAACATCCGCCTGTTCGACGGCCTGACCGTCCTGCAGAACCTCGAAGTCGCGCTGGTGCCACGCTCCCTCCCGCGGCTGATCGGGCAGGCCCTCGGCCTCGCGGCGGGCCGGGGCCAGGGGGAGGACCGCGACGCCTGCCGGGCGGTGCTCCGGCGGCTGGGGATCTCCCACCTGGCCGACAGCCCCGCCGGCAGCCTGGCCTACGGCCAGCAGAAGCTCGTGGAGCTGGCGCGGGCCGTCGTGTCGCGCCCGCGGGCGATCCTGCTCGACGAGCCGGCCGCCGGCCTCAACCACGGCGAGACCGACGCGCTCAAGGCCCACATCCAGGCGCTGCGGTCGCCCGATCTCGCCCTCGTGCTGATCGAGCACGACATGAAGCTCATCATGTCGGTGTCGGACGAGATCTACGTCATGGCCCGAGGGGCCGTGCTGGCGCACGGTACGCCCGAGGCCGTCCGCGAGGATCGGCGAGTGCAGGAGGCATATCTTGGCCAGCCCGGAGCCATGGGAACCATCGAAGCCGCTGCTCGCGGTCGACGCCATCGCGTCCGGATACGGGCGGGTGAAGGTCTTGCATGGGGTCAGTCTTGAGCTCCATGCGGGCGAGGTGGTCTGCATCATCGGCCCGAACGGCGCCGGCAAGACGACCCTGCTGCGCACCGTCAGCGGGTTGTGCCGCCCCAGCGCCGGCCGCATCACCTTCAAGGGCGAGCCCGTCGAGGGCGCGAAGCCCCATCGGATGGCTCGCCGCGGCGTGGGGCATTGCCCCGAGGGCCGGCGGGTGTTCCAACACCTGTCGATCGAGGAGAACCTGATCGCGGGATTTCTGCCGGGGCGCGGCAAGGGCCGGGCGGAGCTCTTCGACGAGGTCTACGGCCTGTTCCCCGTCCTGCGCTTCGGGCTTGCGCGCAGCGTGGGCAGGACGCT
>CAXTFP010000636.1:0-2084 GCA_964243135.1 uncultured Lichenihabitans sp. | reverse complement strand
CGTAGACGTCGGGCAGGAAGTGCATCTCGATCTTGATGACGCCGTCGCCCTGGCACGCCTCGCAGCGGCCGCCCTTGACGTTGAACGAGAAGCGGCCCGGCCCGTAGCCGCGCGCCTTGGACTCCGGCAGGCCGGAGAACCAGTCGCGGATCGGCGTGAAGGCCCCCGTGTAGGTGGCGGGGTTCGAGCGGGGCGTGCGGCCGATCGGCGACTGGTCGATGTCGATGACCTTGTCGAGGTGTTCCAGTCCCTCCACCGCGTCGTGCGGCGCCGGATGCTCGGCCGCACCCCCGAGCCGGCGGGCGGCGGCCGCGAAGAGCGTGTCGATGACCAGCGTCGACTTGCCGCCGCCCGACACGCCCGTGATGCACGAGAAGGTGCCGAGCGGCAGCGCCATCGTCACGTTTTTGAGGTTGTTGCCGCGCGCGTTGACGACGCGGAGCTGCTGGCCCTCCTTGGCGGCGCGGCGGCGGCGCGGCACGCCGACGTGCTTGCGGCCCGCGAGGTAGTCGCCCGTGAGGGAGGCGGGGTTCGCCATGATCTCGGCCGGCGTGCCGGCCGCCACGATGTGCCCGCCGTGAACGCCGGCGCCGGGGCCGACGTCCACCACGTAGTCGGCCGCGAGGATCGCATCCTCGTCGTGCTCGACGACGATCACGCTATTGCCGAGGCCCCGCAGGCGCCGCAGGGTGCCGAGCAGCCGCTCGTTGTCGCGCTGGTGCAGGCCGATGGAGGGCTCGTCCAGCACGTAGAGCACGCCCGTCAGCCCCGAGCCGATCTGCGACGCCAGGCGGATGCGCTGGCTTTCCCCGCCCGACAGCGTGCCGGCCCCGCGCCCGAGCGTGAGGTAGTCGAGGCCGACGTCGATGAGGAAGCGCAGCCGGTCGCGGATCTCCTTCAGAATGCGGGCCGCGATCTCGTTGCGCTTGTCGTCGAGTTGGCCGGGCAGGGCGTCGAACCAGGCGATGGCCTTGCGGATCGACAGTTCGGCCGCCGCCGAGATGGTGCGGTCCGCCACGCGCACGGCCAGCGCCTCGGGCTTCAGCCGCGCGCCCGCGCAGGTCGCGCAGGGCACGGCCCCCATATAGCGCGAGATTTCCTCGCGGATGAACTCGCTGTCCGTCTCCTTGAAGCGCCGGTCGAGGCTCTTCACCACGCCCTCGAAGGGCTTGGTGACGCCGTAGGCCCGCGCGCCGTCGTCATAGTTAAAGCGGATCGCCTCCTCGCCGGAGCCGAACAGCACCACGTCGCGCACCGCCTGGGACAGGGTGTTCCACTTGGCGTCGAGCCGGAACTTGTAGTGCTTGGCCAGCGAGTCGAGCGTCTGGGCGTAGTAGGGCGAGGACGACTTCGACCAGGGCGAGATGGCGCCGCGCTTCAGCGACAGCGTCGGGTCCGGCACCACCCGCTCGGCGTCGACCGTCATCTGCGAGCCGAGCCCGCCGCAATGCGGGCAGGCGCCGAAGGGGTTGTTGAAGGAGAAGAGCCGCGGCTCGATCTCCGAGATGGTGAAGCCCGACACGGGGCAGGCGAACTTCGACGAGAACACGACCTCGCGCGGCGAGCCGTCGGCCGGGGCCTCGGCATGTTCCACGACCGCGATGCCGTCCGCGAGGTCGAGCGCGGTCTCGAAGCTTTCGGCGAGGCGGGTCGCGATGTCGGGCCGCACCACGAGCCGGTCCACCACCACGCCGATGTCGTGCTTGAACTTCTTGTCGAGGACGGGGGCCTCGTCGATCGGGTAGAAGGCCCCGTCGATCTTCAGACGCTGGAAGCCCTTGCGCTGGAACTCGGCGATCTCCTTGCGGTACTCGCCCTTGCGGCCCCGCACGACCGGTGCCACGAGGTAGAGCCGGGCGTTGGCCGGCATGGCCAGCACGCGGTCCACCATCTGGCTGACGGTCTGGCTCTCGATCGGCAGTCCCGTCGCGGGCGAATAGGGGATGCCGACCCGCGCCCACAGCAGGCGCATGTAGTCGTAGATCTCGGTGACGGTGCCGACCGTCGAGCGGGGGTTCTTCGACGTGGTCTTCTGCTCGATGGAGATCGCGGGCGAGAGGCCGTCGATCTGGTCGACGTCGGGC
>CAXTFP010000635.1:0-2085 GCA_964243135.1 uncultured Lichenihabitans sp. | reverse complement strand
CGACCACAGGAGCGCGCCGTTCGCGCTCGAACGCTTGGACAAAACGATGTGCGAGTTCTCGTTATTCAGCAGGTAGCCCACGCCGACCACATACGCATCATCGTTGAGGTCGAGGGCGATGCCGCGCGCGTAATCGCTGCGGTGGTCCGGATGCGCCCTCCAGGCGACGTCGGCCATCAGGCAGGCGGCGTGGCGCAGGCGCCGGTCCTCGGCCGACTCGACGAGGCCGGCCGCCGTCACGAAGCCGTCCGTCCAGGCGCAGAGGTCGGGGCCATGGCCAGGGCTGCGGGAGCGTAGCGCGTTCACCTCGGCGGCGGCCGCCAGCAGCGGATCGCGGCGGCGCTCCGCGGCGCCGAGCCGCTCGAACAGCATGCCTTCCCGCACGCCCATGGCCGAGATCACGACCTCCCGCGGCCGGCCGAGGCGGACGATCTCCTCCAGGGCGGCGGCCCCGTAGGCCAGCAGCGGGCGGCGCGACGAGGCCACGGCCGCGGCGGAGTCCTCGCCGTCGGTGCGCTCGACCAGGGCGCCCAGCATCAGGGCTTCCGCGGCCGGCAGGCTGTAGCCGTGCATCACGGTGAGGGGATAGTTGCGGGCGCGCATGTGCAGCTTGGCCAGCGCCCGCCAGGTGCCCCCGACGGCGAAGAAGCTGCGCCCCTCCCGCGCGGCGACCGGCGCCGCCCGGGCGAGGTGGTCGCGGGCGATTCGGCCGGCGCGCTTGGGGGAGCCGCGGCTGGCGTCGAGCAGCGCGAGGCCGCCGAGCGGCAGCGACACGCCCCGCCCGATCGCCGAGCCCCGCACGTCGGCGAGTTCGAGCGACCCCCCGCCCATGTCGCCGACGACGCCGTCGGGGCCGTGGAACCCGGAGCACACGCCCAGCGCCGACAGCTCGGCCTCCCGCGCCCCGTCGATCAGCTCGATCTCGGCCCCGATGGCACCCGAGGCGGCGCGGAGGAAGTCGGGACCGTTGCTGGCGTCGCGCGCCGCCGCGGTGGCCAGGACGTGGACGCCGCCCACGCCGAGGTTGCGGCACAGGACCTTGAAGCCGCGCAACGCGGCCAACGCCCGCTCGACGGCTTCGGCGCCGAGCAGCCCCGTGGTGCCGACGCCCCGGCCGAGCCCGCACAGGACCTTCTCGTTCAGGATCGGCGTCGGCGAGCGCGACAGCCGCTCGTAGGCGACGAGGCGCACGGAGTTCGAGCCGATGTCCACGATGGCGACGGGTTCGGCGTCCTGCGCGGCCGCGGCCACGGGCGCGGCGCCGGAGCGCTCAGCGATGGCGGCCGAGCCTCTGGAGGAGGGTCTTGGGGCTCGACTCACGCAGGGATTTGCCACGGCCGGAGAGGCTCGGATTCGTCATGAAGTAGTTGTGGGCGTTGAAGGGCTCCTCGCCCTCCGCGGGCGCGATCCGCTCGCTTCCGCCGTCGGGCAGGACGCGGTAGCTCTGCTGGTTGTCGATCAGGTTGGCGATCATGATCTGGTTCAGCACCTGATCGTGCACCGTGGGGTTGGTGATGGGCAGCAGCGCCTCGACGCGCCGCTCGAGGTTGCGCGACATGAGGTCGGCCGAGGAAATGTAGACCCGCGCCTTGCCGTGCGGCAGGCCGTAGCCGCCGCCGAAGGCGTAGACCCTCGCATGTTCGAGGAACCGGCCGATGATCGACTTCACCTGGATGTTGTCGCTCAGGCCCGGCACGCCGGGTCTGAGGCAGCAGATACCCCGCACCACCAGCGTGACCTGCACGCCCGCCCGACTGGCGGCGTAGAGCGCGTCGATGATCTCGGCGTCCACCAGGCTGTTGCACTTGCCCCAGAAGGCCGCGGGCTTGCCGGCCTCCGCGAAGGCCACCTCCTCGGCGATGTGCTGGAGCAGGCGCGCCTTCAGCGTCAGGGGCGACACCGCCATGCGCTCCAGCCCCGCGGGCTCGGCGTAGCCGGTGATGAAGTTGAAGATGCGCGACACGTCGCGCGCGATGATCGGGTCGGCCGTGAAGAAGGAGATGTCGGTGTAGATCCGCGCCGTCTGCGGGTGGTAGTTGCCGGTGCCGATGTGGCAGTAGGTGACGAGGTTGCCGGCCTCGCGCC
>CAXTFP010000634.1:0-2092 GCA_964243135.1 uncultured Lichenihabitans sp. | reverse complement strand
GCCCTGCGCCGCCTCCACGCCGCCGGCCGCCTCGGCGACGGCTCCGGCTGGGGGCGCCGCCTGGGGTTCGACCGCGACGACGCGGCGGCTCTCGCCGCCGCCACGGCCGACCTGCCCTTCGCCCACCTATGGCGCCGCGTCGAGGCCGAAAGCCCGGCACTGAGGCTCGGGGCGCCCCTGCGGCCCTCCGCCCTGCCCCGCGAGATCGACGCCATCGAGCGGCTGCTGCACCGGCTCAGCGGGCAGGGCCCGAAAGTCGTGTCCATCTCCGATGGTGTGCCGCCGCGGCGGGCGACGCATCAGGGGTCCGGGGGCAAGGCCGTCCAGGCCATCAGGTCCGCGGTGGCCCCAGCAGATCCAATCGATATTCAGCTTCGCGCCGAGCCATGGCCGGACGCCGTTGCGGCGCCGATGCCGCGATGAACAGCTCGGCGGCCCGGTCACCCGTCAGGGGATAGTCGGTTTCCCCGAGCCAGTGGCACAGGACCATCTCGCCGTCGGGCTCCAGCGCCGCCCGGCAGCGCTCCGCCAGGGCCGCGAGGTCGGCCTCGGACAGGTAGTAGAGCACCTCCGACAGCACGATGAGGTCGTAGCGCCCCTCGGGAAAGTCGCGCGGCAGGGTGGCCTCGCGGAACCGGACGTGGGGAAGGTCGGCGTTGTCTCGCACGGCCTCGGCGAGGGCACGGGGCGAGGTGTCGAGCGCCAGGAGGTCGCCGCAGCGGTCGGCAAGCCGTCGCGTGAAGACCCCGATGGAGCATCCGACCTCGAGCGCCCGGCCGTAGCGGGGCCGCGGCAGGATGCCGAGCGTCGCCTCGTACTTGCCGCGCTCGTAGGGGCTGGTGCGGAAGCCCCAGGGATCGGGCGTCCGGGCGTAGATCGACTCGAAATAGCCGCTGTCGAGCGAGGGGCGGCGCTCCGTCACGGCGTCACCGCGATGAAGGTCTCGGCGTCGCCGAGGAAGGGCGCGAGCTGCTCCTCCGTGAAGCAGAAGGCCGAAGGATCGTCGTCGATCAGCCGCGTCATCTGCGACGCGAAGCAGTCGATCGCCCGCCGTTTCTCGACCCGCCGCGCCGCGACGTCGAAGCGCCATCCGCGCGGCGGCGCCTCGTCGAGTTCCGTTTCCGCGGGCAGGTGCAGGCCCCACACCGGATAGGCCCAGAGGCGGAGGCCCGACCGGGCCGCGGCGGCCCGCGCCATGGCATAGGCGGTCTCGTGGTCGCAGTGCGGGTCGTATCCCCAGGTGACGAAGAGTGTGCGGGCGCCGACCTCCCCGGCGCGACGCAGGATCGCGTCGACGGCCGCGTCGAACTCCGGACCCGCGACCGGCGTCGCGGCGGCGAGCGGGTCGAGGAAGCGGAGGCGGCCCGGGGGCGGGGCGAGGGGGCCGAGGGCGCGGTGGGCCTCGTCGCGCCGCAGCGCGGTCAGGCGCTCGGCCGGGTAGCTCGGCGAGTTCGGGTGGGAAGCGGCGCCGTCCGTGAGGATCAGCACGTGGCCGCGCACGCCGGCCGCCTCGGCCGCGGCCAGCAGCCCGCCGCAGCCGAGCGTCTCGTCGTCGGGATGGGGCGACAAGACCAGGAACGGCTCCCGGCCGACGAGGTCGCCGACGTTCCCGAACGGCAGGCGCCGGAGCGCGTCCCGATAATCGCCCGCCCTCATGCGTGCCTCCACAGCTTCTGCGCCGGGGCGCGGCTCGCCAGCACGGCCGCGGCGGCATCCGCCATGGCGCCGTCGGGCGCGGGCTGGCGCAGGTAGGTGGCGAGGTCGCGCGACACGCGCTCGGCCGGGTGCGGCCGCATGAAGGAGCCGAGCCCGAGGCCGCGGTGGACCGCCTCCATCACGTCGAGCCCGGCCCGCTCCGTGACGCCGCGGGTGAGACCCACGTAGGCCAGGATGTCGGCCGCGGGCCGCGTCCCCGCCGTGACGGTGCGGGCCGCCTCGGCCACCCACAGCGCCGCCGTCTCGGCCGCCGTGGCGCAGGCGGCGAGGCGGGCGCGCTGATAGGGATCGCCGCCCCGCCCGAGGCGGTCGAGGTCGGCGCGGAACAGGTCGAGCAGGCGTTCCACGGCACCGAGCTGCACGGCGCAGAAGCGCC
>CAXTFP010000633.1:0-2092 GCA_964243135.1 uncultured Lichenihabitans sp. | reverse complement strand
GCGTCCTCGACCTCGACCTTCGTGCTGCGCACGCTGTCGCGCACCGTCTCGGTGCGGTCCACCGCGTCCTTGCGGATGCCGATCTCCTCGACCACGCGGGCGGTCTTCGACACCACCGCCTCCTCGCCCGTCTCCTCGGCCTCGATCGTGCGCTCGGCGAAGGCGTCGGCCCCGAGGTCGGCGATGCCCACGGCGCGGTCGACCGGGCGGCGGTCGATCGTCACGGTCTCGTCGCGCAGGCTGACGTTCTCGGACACGGCCGTCTCGACCAGGTAGCTGTGCAGCCGCACCTTGCCGCGGCTGACCGCGCGCTTGCCGACGTTGAGCCGCTCCTCGACGACCTGCAGCACCTCGTCCGTGCCGGCGCGGGCCGTCGCCGGGGCCGCCACCTTGGCGGCCACCGGCGCCGCGACCCGGGTCTCGGTCGTCACGGCCGTCGCGGGTGCACCCGTGCCGGTCATGGCCAGGCCGGTCGCCCCGGCGCCCGCGACGCCCGTGGCGGCCATCGCGGCGCCCGTCGACCCGCCGCTCCAGCCCTCGCTGCGCCAGGACGTTTCGCGCTCGTCGAGGTCCACCGAGCCGTGCCGCTCCAGGATGTCCACCGCCGTGTCGATGTGGGCGTCCTCGACGTGGGCCGTCAGCAGCGTGCCGCCGCGGCGCAGGCCCTCGGCGTAGGTGTCGTGGTCCTCCGTGCCGCCGAACATGTCTTCGAGCGACGCGAAGAAGCCCTTCTTCTCGGTCGTGCCGGCCGCATAGTCGTCGCGGGCGCCCTCGGGCGACACGATGACGTCGGCGGCCGGCACGCCGGCCTGGCGCAACTGGGCGGCCGCCTGATCGGCGTGGGCGCGCGTGTCGAACATGGCCGTGATGGTCTGCTTGCTCATGGGGGTGGTCCTTCGATGGGGATGGGGGCGGTCGGGCGCCCGGCGGAAAGGATCGAGTGTCGAGGCGAATGCGCGGTGCGGAGGGCCGGCGGCGCGGGCCGCCGGCCGGGGTTCGGTCAGGTCACTCGGCGGCGCCGGCCCGGGTGACGCGGACCGTGCGCAGGAACTGCGCCGTGACGGTCGGGTCGACGGTGCCGGCGCGGCCGCCGAACCAGGACGCCAGCGCGCCCAAGACCAGCGCGAAGCTGCCCCAAAGGGCGCCGCGCGACACGGCCTTGGCGGCGGTGTCGGCCGCCTCGGCGGCCTGCTGCTTGGCCTGGGCGGCCTTGTCGCGCGTCTGCTGCTCGTAGGACGCGACGCGGGCGCGGGCGTCGTCGACCGGGATGTTCTGCTGCTTGGCCAGCGCCTGGGCGACCTTCTCCCGGGCGTCGGCGGCCTGGGCGTCGTTGCCCGTCACCAGCGCCCTGGCGAGGGCGGCGGTCGCGTCCTTCATGCTGGTCGCCGTGTCGTTGGCCGGGGCGGAGAGGGCCTGCTGCATGGCGCCGACCGGGTCGGTGCCCTGCGTCAGGGCCGGGGCGGCCGTCTGGGCCGCGGTCGCCACCGAGTGGCCGAGGCCGCCCAGCGCGCCGCTGACCGTGTTGAAGGCGCCGCCCACGAGGCTGCCGACCGCCGTGCTGAGCAGGTAGAAGATCACCAGCGTGGTGAGCGCCCAGGAGGTCAGGCCGTGCCAGCCGCCGGTGGACGCCTTCGGGCGGCCCGACAGGCGGCTGGCGATGTAGCCGCCCACGAAAGCCGCCACGATGCCCGACAGGGCCCACCACAGGCCGGCGCCGAGCGAGAAGCCGCCGGCCGACGGGTTGTCGCCCGTCATCGGGTTGAGGGTCGAGGCGCCGAAACCGATGCCGATCATGTTGAGGATGAGCTGGGTGACGAGGCCCGCCACCACGCCCGCCAGCACGCCGCCCCAGGACACGTTGTTGACCAGGATGGTGCGGGCGTCGTCGGCCGGCGACACGGGGCTGAAGTTCGGCGCATCGCCGTCGCCGCGCGAACGCGGCGTGTCTGCGGTCGTGGTCGTGGTCGCCATGGAGGTCGGTCCTGTGGATGCGCGTCGCCGGGCCCGGCCGGATGGCCGGGACGATCGAAGCTCGCTGGGAAAAGGGTCGCGGTTCGATCGCCAGCCAGCACCCGGCAACCCAGGCAGGGCC
>CAXTFP010000632.1:0-2098 GCA_964243135.1 uncultured Lichenihabitans sp. | reverse complement strand
CGGTGGCGCCGCCCACGACGACGAGCTGCGCCCGCGGCTGCCTCATCCGCAGCATGGCGAAGGCTTCGAGGAGGCGCAGGCTGTTCTTGCGCGGCTCCAGCCCGCCGACCGACAGCAGGATCGGCCCCTCGCCGAGGCCGTGGCGGCGGCGCACGCCGTCGTCGGCGGGCTCCGGCGCGGCCGAGAAGGCCCGGACGTCGACGCCGTTGGCGACGCGCCCGGCGCCGACGCCGTAGAGCGCCCGGAGCCGCTCGACCCACAGGTCGCTGACGCACAGCACCGTGCCGGCCGCCGCGACGGCGCGGCGCTGCCGGGCCTCGACGCGCGGGTCCGCGAAGGTGTCGAGGTGGTGCACGGTGCGGACGAAGGCCGGGATGAGGCCGGCCTCGCGGAGGTCGGCCAGCGCGTTGCCGCCGATCCCGTCGTGGGCGTGGTAGAGGTCGAAGCCGCGGTTGCGCGGGCTCCGGAACCAGTCGCGGTATTCGGCGATCCGCTGCTCCACCATGTCGGCCGTCGCCCGGCCCTCGACGCGGCAGGCCGGCACCGACACGGTGCCGCAGCGCGCCGCCCGGAAGAAGCCGCCGCGGGCGGGGTCGGGCGCGTGCACCACGGCCTCGTGGCCCAGCGCGGTCAGCGCCTCGGCCAGCGACAGGCAGTGGCTGACGCCTCCCCGCGGGTTGGTGGAATGGGTGAGGATGGCGATGCGCAGCGGGCGAGTCATGGCAGCGATCCGTCGCGCGGCAACCCTTCTCCCCTCCGGGGAGAAGGTGGCGCGCGAAGCGCGACGGATGAGGGGGGATCCACGCGGCCACCGGGCCCCTCATCCGCCCGCTGCGCGGGCACCTTCTCCCCGGAGGGGAGAGGGGAAGCAGCACCGCAGCCGATCAGCGGCGCTTCGGCGAAGTCCCACACCGTGGCCTCGTGCCGGCCGTCGGCGAGGCGCAGGGCGTGGCCGGCCTCCACCGCGCCGATCCGCGCGGCCGCGATGTTCCGCGCGGCGAAGCGCGCCAGCACGGCGTCGGTGCGGTCGGGCCGCAGGCTCAGCAGGAAGCCGAAGCTCGGGAAGCTGGCGAGCCAGCGCTCGATGTCGACGCCCTCGGGCCGCGGCACGCGCGACGGGTCGATGACCCCGCCGCAGCCGGAACATTCGAACAGCATGGCGGCCGTGCCCACCGTGCCGGCCATGGAGATGTCCTTGGCGGCCCCGCAGAGCCCGGCCTCGGCGATCTCCGGCAGGAGGTCGAGGTCGGCGCGCAGGCGGTCGGCGGGCGCGGCCGTGCTGGCGTCCCAGTTGGTGGACGTGTCGGAGCGGTAGGCGCCGCGCAGGTCCACGGCCATGACGAGGTCGTGGCCGGGCGCGGCGTCGAAGCTCGTCAGGAGGCGGTGGGCCCGGCCCAGCACCGCCACGGCGAGGCCGCCGCGGTCCGAGCGCGTGTTGGTGTGGCCGCCGACGACCGGCACGCGGTAGCGCGCCGCCCCGTCCCGCAGGCCCGCCAGCACCGGCGCGGCCGCGGCCTCGTCCGAGGCCCAGAGCGCGTCCACGACCGCCAGCGGCCGTCCGCCCATGGCCGCGATGTCGCTGAGGTTGACCATGACGCCGCAATAGCCGGCGAACCAGGGGTCGGCCGCCACGAAGCCGTCGATGAAGCCCTCGATGGCGAAGAGCAGGTACCCGTCGCCGTCCGGGATGGCCGCGCAATCGTCGCCGACCGCGACTCCTGCGTCGAAGCCGAGCGCGGCCCCGGCGCCGAGGCCCAGCGCCGCCACCGCGCCGGCGATGTCGCGCTTGCCCGCGACGCCCCGGCCCGCGCGGATGCGGTCGGCGAGCTCGTCCAGCGGGCGATCCATCACGCGGCCATCCTGGCGAGCGCCGTGATGCCGGCGACCGCGTCGAGCAGCGGCGGGTAATGGTCGAGGTCGGCCTGCATCAGATGGTGCGGCCGGCCGTGCAGCTCGACCTCGTCCAGCGTGCGCCAGTGGAGGCGCGCGAACATGGGGGCGTTCTGGCTCTGCACATGGGCGATGAAGCGCCGGCAGCCGCGGGCGTGGGCGGACGAGACCGCCACGCGGATCAGCGCCGCGCCGAGCGCCCCGATGC
>CAXTFP010000631.1:0-2099 GCA_964243135.1 uncultured Lichenihabitans sp. | reverse complement strand
TCCAGTCCACCCCCCCGCGCGCGGGCCGGCAGCCGGCCGCCGGCGCGGTCGAAGATCTCCGTCACGTCGGGGGCGAGCTTGCGCTGCCAGTTCGGCCGCTCGTGGCTGGTGCCGGGCAGGTTGACCGCCACCGTCTCGCCGACGAGGTCCTCGGCCTGCGCGACCGCGAGGAGGCAGGGGGTCTCGGCCACGAAGCGGTGCGCGGCGTCGATCGCGTCGCGCGACACGCCCGCCGCCGCCCCGTCGTCCTCGGCCGGCGCGATGCCGACCGCCGCGGCGAAGCGTTCCCGCTCGACCCGGCGGTCCACCGCCGCACGATCCGCGGCCTCGTCGCTCATGTGGCCGATGCCCCGGCGCTCGGCGTAGTCGGCGCCCTGCCACCAGCCGGCCAGCGTCGGCAGGTCGTGGGTCGCCACGCAGGCCACGGCCTTGGCCGGGTAGGCGTCGGGCGGCAGGAAGTCGAGCCCGTGGCGCTCGAAGAACATCACGCGGTAGCTCAGCACGTCGGCGGCGTCGAGCCGGTCGCGGAACCCGTCGGGCACCGTGCCGAGGTCCTCGCCGATGACGAGGCAGCGCGAGCGGTGGCTTTCCAGCGCCACGTCCGCGAGGTTGCGCTCGAGGTCGTAGCCCACGTAGGCACCGTCCCGGCCGCTGGCCCCGTCCGGCACCCAGAACAGCCGTTGCAGCCCCATGGCGTGGTCGATGCGCAGGGCGCCGGCGTGCTTCATGTTGGCCGACAGCAGGGTCGCGAACATGGTCGAGGCGTCCGCCACCGGGTTCGGCGGCGGCAGGCTCCACACTTGGCCGGTGGCCGAGAACGGGTCGGGCGGCGCGCCGACCGACACGCCGCGGGCGAAGTTGCCGGCCTCGGCCCAGGATTCGGCCCCATCCGGCGCCGTGCCGACCGCGATGTCGCGGTAGAAGCCGAGCGACAGGCCGGCCGCCTCGCCGCGGACCGCCGCGGCCTCGAACTGCGCCGAGGCCACCCACTGGAGGTAAAGGTGGAACCGCACCCGCGCGGCGTGGGCCTCGACGAAGGGCGCGATGCCGGGGCCGGCGGGGTCGCGCAGGCCCGGGTCCCAGAGCTGCCAGGGCAGGCGCGGCACGGTTTCGGCGATGGCCTCGAAGACCGCGAAGCGCCGCAGCGCCTCGCCGCCGCCCGCGACGAAGCGCTCGAAGCCCGCGACGTCGGCGCCGGCCGCGGATCGCCGCGCGTCGAAGCTCGCGAAGGCGGCCTCCAGCACCCGCGCCTTCACGGCCCAGGCGCCGGGGTAGTCCACGGCCGCCGTGGCGCGCAGCGCGGCCAACGCGCCGGCCTCGGCGTCGAGGATGCGCCCGGCCTCGGGCGTCTCGCCCGCCACGCCCGGCGCCGTGACGTCGATGTAGACGGGGTCGAGGAAGCGCCGGTCGGAAGGGTTGTAGGGGCTCGTGCGGCTCCGGTCGGCGGCGAACTGCGCGTGCATCGGGTTCAGCCCGACGAAGTCGCCCCCGTGCCGCGCCGTGGCCTCGGCGAAGATCCCCAGGGTGGTGAAGTCGCCGACGCCGCCGTCGCGCTCGCGCCGCAGGGTGTAGAGGTGGGCCGACACGCCGAAGCCGCGCTTGCCCTCGCGGTAGTCGGAGGGGATGAAGCAGCGCCGCGGCGCCACCGTCAGCAGGCTCGCACCCCCGAGGTCGCCGTCGAGGACGACGCGGTGCCGGCCCGCCGGCTGGGGCGGCAGGGCGAGGCGGCTGCGCAGCGCGCTGCGCCCGTCGGGCGCGTCCACGGCGGCGCGGTCGGCCCCGTCGAGGTCGAGGCTGAGCCGCTCCTCCGAGCCGTCCTCCCGCAGCACCACGACGTCGTGCCGGCCGCTCAGCCCGTCCGCCACGACGTCGAGCGCCACCGTCGCGCCCGCATGCGCCACGGTGCAGGGCGGCAGGACGCGCAGGCGCCGGTCTGACAGGCGGGCGAGGCTGTCGCGCGCTTCCCCGTCGGTGCCGGCCGGCAGCCCCATGGCGGCCAGCAGCGCGCGCTGCGACTCGGGCGACACGCGGTGGCGCTCCCCCGTCACCTCGAACCATTCGGGCGCGATGCCGGCCGCCGCCGCCAGCGTGCCCACCAC
>CAXTFP010000630.1:0-2101 GCA_964243135.1 uncultured Lichenihabitans sp. | reverse complement strand
GGCCGCGAGGTGCTCGTCGAGCGGCACGAGCTCGGGCCGCGACGCCTTGGGGGCGGTCGGGCGGCCGGGCCTGCCCTTCGGCTTCGGGGCGGCCTCGGCCGCCGCGCCCGCGGGTTTCGCGGGCCGGCCGGGCTTGCGGGCGGGGGCCTCCAGGGTGGCGGCGTCGGCGTCGGTCGGGCGGGCTTTCGGCATGGCCCCAATATGGAGGCCGCGCGGCCCGCTGGGAAGGTGGAGACGCCCCTCAAGGCTGCGGCGCGGCCGCTACCGCGCCGCCGCCCATCCGCTCGCGGATCAGCACCGCGAGGCCGCTCGCCACGATCACGGCGGACCCGAGCGCGATGGCGAGCGAGGGCACGTCGCCCCACAGGCCGAAGCCCAGCGCGGCCGCCCAGGCGATGGAGGCATATTGGAACGGCGCGAGCAGCGAGGCGGGGGCCAGGGACAGGGCCCGGTTGATGCACATGAAGCAGGCCATCGACACGAGGCCCACGAGGGCCATCAGCCCGGCGTCCAGCGCCGAGGGCGTCGCCCAGCCGAAGGGCGCCAGCGCGGTCCCGACGAGGCCCGAGCCGGCGAACTGGATGGCCGTCAGCGACAGCCAGTCGGTCCGGCGCAGCCGGCGGGTGATGATGACGGCCCCGGCGAAGAGGCCGGCGCCGCCCAGCGCCACCAGGGCCGAGGGCGACAGGGCCGCCGCGCCGGGCTGGAGGGCCAGCACCACGCCGGCGAAGCCCGCCGCCACGGCGCCCCAGCGGAAGGATCCGACCCGCTCGCCCAGCACCGCGGCCGACAGGGCCGTGATGATCAGCGGCGCCGTGAGGTAGAAGCACATCACGTCGGCCAGCGGCAGCGACCGCGTGGCGAAGTAGAAGGCGAAGGAGTCGCCCGCCATGCAGCCGACGCGCAGGGCGTGGAGCCGCCACTCGCCGCGCAGGTCGATGTCCGGCCGGCGGAACCAGACCAGCGGCAGCAGCACAGCCCCCGCGCCGACCGAGCGCAGCATCAGGATCTCGCCGACCCCGTAGGTGCCCACGAGCCACTTGCCCAGCGCGTCGTTGACGGCGAAGAACAGGATTCCCAGTGAATAGAGCGCGATGCCGGTGCCGGCCGCCGTCCGCGGCTCCGTCACGGCCGGCCTCCCGCGGACCCTATGGCGCGGATCGGCGGGGCAGCGCGGGCGAGGGAGGGCCGGCGGCACGCGTGAATGAGGAAACGGGACATGCCGTCCCCTAAGCAGCTTTGCGCCGCCGAAGCCACGACGGATTTCCGTCCGGGCTCCCGCCGTCTCGATTTCCCCGGGAAGTGCGTTCTCCCGCCCGCGGGCCGGGGCGCGTCAGGCCACTCGGGCTGCGGCGCGGACCGTCCGCCCGCGCCGCAGCCGGTCGAGGCCCTCCGTCTCGTAACGGGCGTAGCGCGCCACATCCACCTTGTTGAGCACGGCGGCCGCGTCGGCCGGCCGGAGGCGTTCCAGGGCCTCGGCCACCTCGGCACCCGGCGTCCTGTCCCATTCGATCACCATCAGCGACAGGTCGGCGGCCCCCGCCAGGGTGGTGGCGTAGCCCGCCTCGAACACGGCCGGCCCATCGATGACGATCGAATCGAAGCGGCTGCGGCAGTTGCGGATCGCGGCCGCGAGCCGGGCGGTCCCCAACAGGCCGTCGAGCGAGGTCGAGTCCGCCCCCTCGGACCGCCCGAAGGGCATCCGCGTGACGCCCATGTGCGGCACGTCGAGGAAGGCCCGCTCCGGGCCGCATGCCTGGATGACGACGTCGAGCAGCCCGAAGCGGGCCGGCACGCCAGAGTCTTCCGCAGGGGAGGCCTCGACCAGGAGGACGTGGTCGCCGCCCTGCGCCAGGGCGCGGGCGAGATTGCGCGCCAGCGTCGTCTTGCCCTCGCCCGCTCGCGCCGAGGTGACGAGGACGACGCGGCACTGCCCCGGCGCGTCGGCGGCGGCGGCGCGCCGGAGGTCCTCCATCCAGGGCCCGACGTCCGGGGGCAGGGCGGTGGCGCCCGGGACCCGGTGGCGGGGTCGCGCGCCCGTCTCCGGCACCACGCCCGACACGCCGAGCCCCAGCCGTTCGGCCTGCGCGCGCGTGATCAC
>CAXTFP010000629.1:0-2106 GCA_964243135.1 uncultured Lichenihabitans sp. | reverse complement strand
TGCCGGCCACCATCATCAGGTCGGCCATCTCGTCCACGATCACCACGATGTAGGGGAGCGGGGACAGCTCCATCTCCTCCGTCTCGAAGATGGGCTCCCCCGTCTCGCGGTTGAAGCCGGTCTGGATCGTGCGGGTGATGACCTCGCCTTTCTCGGCCGCCTCGGCCACGCGGGCGTTGAAGCCGTCGATGTTGCGCACGCCCACCTTAGCCATCTTCTTGTAGCGGTCCTCCATCTCGCGCACGGCCCACTTCAGGGCCACGACGGCCTTCTTGGGGTCCGTGACCACGGGGGTGAGGAGGTGCGGGATGCCCTCGTAGATGCTCAGCTCCAGCATCTTGGGGTCGATCATGATGAGCCGGCACTCTTCCGGCCGCAGCCGGTACAGGATCGACAGGATCATGGTGTTGATGGCCACCGACTTGCCCGAGCCCGTGGTGCCGGCCACGAGCAGGTGGGGCATGCGGGCGAGGTCGACGATGACGCTCTCGCCGCCGATGGTCTTGCCGAGCGCGATGGCGAGCTTGTGCTTGGACTCGGCGAAGTCTTCCGAACCGACGAGCTCGCGCAGGAACACGGTTTCGCGCCGCTGGTTGGGCAGCTCGATGCCGATGACGTTGCGGCCCTGGACCACGGCCACGCGGGCCGACACGGCCGACATGGAGCGGGCGATGTCGTCCGCGAGGCCGATCACGCGGCTCGACTTGGTGCCGGGCGCGGGCTCCAGCTCGTAGAGCGTCACCACCGGGCCGGGGCGGACGTCGATGATCTCGCCGCGGATGCCGAACTCTTCCAGCACGCCTTCGAGCAGGCGGGCGTTCTGCTCCAGCGCGCCGCTCGACAGGACCTCGCCGGTGGGGGCGGGCGTCGGCATCAGCAGGTCGAGCGGCGGGTCCTCGTAGAGCTCCGGGTCGGAGGTGACGCGGTTCGTCAGCTCGAAGGGGGCCAATCCGTGCGACGACCCGCGGCGAAGGCCGGCGCGGGCCGGGGCCGCGAAGGCGCGCGCGTCGGCCGGCGACGCGATGCCGACCGGGACGGGAGCCTCGTCCGCCGTGCTCTCGATCTCGGCGACCGGCAGCTCCGCGATGGGCGCCGACGGCGCGAGCACGTCGGCGCCGATCAGCGTCAGCCACAGGCTGGAGTCGCCGTAGGGCCCGACCTCCTCGGCCGGCGCCTCGTCGCGCGTATCGGCCTCGGGGGCGGGCAGCTCGACGGCGGGCGCCGCGGCCGCGCCGGCCCACAGGCTCGGGTCCCCGTAGGGGCCGAACCCCTCCGGGACGGCCGGCTCGGTCGCCTCGACCGGCGCGGGCAGGGACAGCCATTCAGGCGCCGGGAGGGCCAGGAGCTCGGCCGCGGCGGGCGCGTCCGCGTCCGGCACTGCCGGGGCAGGGGAGGCGGGCACCATGGACTCGGCGAGTGCCAGTCCCGCCAGGCCGAAGGGGTAGGCCGACAGGTCGGGTTCGGCGGCGGGCAGCTCGGCGACGGGCGCGGGTTCGGCGACCGCGGCCTCGGCCGTCGCGGGGGCGGGCAGTTCGGCCGCGACGGGCACGAGCTCCGCGGCGGCGGTTTCGGCCCAGAGGCTGCTGTCGCCGTAGGGATGGATGGACGCGTCGGGGTCGAGCGCCACGGTCTCGACGGCCGTCAGGATGTCGTCGAGCGACTGGTCGGGCGTCAGGCGCAACGCCCTCTGGGCGAAGGTCTGCTCGTGGGCTCTCAGCCACGCCGAAGCGAGGTCGTCCTCGGGCGCCGCGGGCGGCTCGGCCGCGGCCGCGGCCTCGGCCGTCGCGCGCCCGGCGTTGTCCTGCTCGTCCGCGGGCCGCAGCGCGAGGGATTCCTCGGCCCGGATGATGCCGAACCAAGCCGGCAGCGCCGGATCGGCGGCGACCGCGTCCGCGTCGCTCAGGGCCGCGGCCGCCAGCGCGCGTTCGGCCTGCACGTCGGCCAGGGCGATCACGACCCCCTCGGACGGCGCACCGGCCGCGGGCGGCTCGCCCTCGCCGATGAAGGTCTGGGCGCCGACCGTCTCGTCGCCGACGACGTCGAGGTGCCGGGGGTAGGGGGTGCGGTTGAAGCGCACGTTGGCGGGGAGCACCACGGGCTTCTTCC
>CAXTFP010000628.1:0-2106 GCA_964243135.1 uncultured Lichenihabitans sp. | reverse complement strand
GCCCCGACGGCGGCCGCGGCCTCAACCCGCGCGGCCGGCCGGCTGCGCCCGGCGCCGCGTCCCCCGGGCCCGAGCAGGCCGTCGAGGGATGCGCGCAGACGCTCCGGCGCGCCCTCCTCCCAGGGTCGGCCGTGGGCCATGATGACGCGCCGGGGCGCGAAGGCGACGAGCCGGGCCGCGGCGGCCGCCACCCTCCCGGCGTTCAGCTTGAGCAGGAGCCTCAAGTGGAGCGGCGCCTTGCCGTCCGGCGCCAGGATGCCGGCGAGGCCGGCCAGGGTCCGGGCCAGCGGGGGCAGGCCCTCGCCCTCGACGTTGAGCACGAGGTCGGTGACGATCAGCGTCCGGCTCGCGCGATGGAACAGGTCGATCTCCCTGAAGGGCCCGGACGTCACCAGCACCTGGTCGACCTCGTCGCGCCAGTCGGCGGGCGCCACCGGCCCGAGGTCGACGTCGACCCGGACGCCCGCGGCGCGGACCTGGCGGCGGTGCCGCAGGCCCGGCGCGCCCCAGGTCCTGGCGCCGGGGCAGGCCCGCTGCCAGTCGCGCAGGAACATCCAGTGCGCGATGTTCGGCGCCACGAGGTGGCGGATCGCGCCGAGCGCCTCGACCTCGCGCTGCAGGGCCGCGCTGTGGCGCGTGGGCGAATGGAGCAGGAGGTCGCCGTTCGCGAGGCGCAGCACCGTCATGCGCAGCGGCAGCGGCAGGCCGCCGGCCCGGATGGGCTCCGCGTCGACGGTCCAGATCCCGTCGTCGACCGGTTTGACCTGATCGAAGGACGATGTGCCGATCCCGTGAGACATGAGCCGCTCCGCGCCGTGACACGCCGCTCGATGGGCGCGCCGGGGCTGACGCGCGGGCTGCGTCGCCGGTTGCGCGCGGGAGATGCGATCGGCCCCGCGCGGCCCCCGGGCCCGCCTCGGCCGGACCATCCGGGTGCCACGGGGCCCGGTGCGGATCTTTTGGCGCCCCGGCGGTTTGTCCGAGCCTGATCAGGCCTTCACCCGGAGACGTCATGTCCAGGCTCAGAGTCCTCGCATTCATCGCGGCGGCGGCGCTCGCGCCGGCCGGTTCGGCGACCGCCATCGCGGCGACGGCCCACAACTCCCAGGCCGGGGCCTACGGCAGCACCAAGAACGCCTGCGCGCCCACGCCGGGCTTCCCCGATGAGGGCGACTGCCTGTCCAGCGCCCTCGGCGAGGCCGTCGACGGGGCACCCCCGCCCGGCTACCGCCGCGAGCGGTATCGGCGGACGAAGCCGGCCCTGGACTGGCCGGAGTGAGATGATCCGGAGGCGCCTGCCGCGGCGCCCTTCAACGGCGGCGGATCGCCCCGTCCACGTCCGTGCGGGACACCCCCCGATCGGATTCCACCCGAGCCCCGCGGTCCGCCGCCGTCCGGCAGGCCGCCACGAAGGCCGACAGCAGCGGGTGGGGCGCCCCGGGGCGGGACCGCAGTTCGGGATGGCCCTGCAGCCCGATGAAGAAGGGGTGCCGCTCGGCTTCGACGGCATCCGCCACCATCCCGGTCGCGTCCCAGGCGGCGACGCGCCCGCCGGCCGCCGCGAGGTGGTGCAGGAGGGCGGGGTTCAGCCGGTAGCGATGGTTGAAGCGCTCCCGCTCGGGCAGGCCGCGAAGCGCTGCGAACCGCGTCCCCGCCACGGGGCGCGACGGGTGCTCGCCCAGGCGATGCGCCGCGAGGGACGGGTCGTCCGTCATTGGCACGAAGCTGTGCAGGGCCGCGCCGGGGTCGGCCTCGGCGAGGTTCACCTCCGCCCGCCCCAGGACGCGCTGGAGCAGGGCCGTCGCCATGGTCTGCAGGCCGAGGCAGAGCCCCGCCGCGGGCACCGCGCGATCGAGAGCACCGCCGGCGATCAGAATCTGGCCCGAAACATTGGCCATGTCGGAGCCGCCGGGCAGCAGCACGCCGTCGAGGTTTGCCAGCAGTCCCGGCACGTCGCCCGCCCGCACGGCCCGGGGATCGACGAACAGCACGTCGACGGACAGGCCCGCGGCGTCGGCGGCATCGCCCAGGGCCGCGAGGGCGGCGGGATATACGTCCCGGTGGTCGCGCTCGGCCCCGACGAGGCCGATCCGCAGCGGGGCGCCC
>CAXTFP010000627.1:0-2123 GCA_964243135.1 uncultured Lichenihabitans sp. | reverse complement strand
AGCAGGAAGGCGCGCTGCAGCGCGTTCAGCGTGCGGTTGACGGCCCAGACGCTGGCGAAAGGGCCGAAATAGTCGCCCTTGCGGTTGCGCGCGCCGCGGTGCTTGGTGATCTGAGGCGCCTTGGCGTCCGCCGTCACCAGGATATAGGGGAACGACTTGTCGTCCCGCATCACCACGTTGAAGCGCGGCTTCATCTGCTTGATGTAGTTGGCTTCCAGCAGCAGCGCCTCGGTCTCGGTCGCGGTCGACACGAAGACCATTGACGAGGTCAGCGAGATCATCTGGGCGATGCGGCGCGAATGGCCGGCGGCCCGCGTGTAGGAGGCGACCCGCTTCTTCAGGCTCTTGGCCTTCCCGACGTACAGAACCTCGCCGTCGGCGTTGAGCATGCGGTAGACGCCCGGCCCGAGCGGCAGCGTCGCCCAGTGCCGGCGGATGACGGCCGCGCCCTGTCGCACCGAGGCCGGGGCGGCGCTCTCGTCGTCGATCCCGAGATCGATGCCGGAATCGAGCTCGCCCACATCCTCGTCGCGCTCGTCGTCGGGCCCGAGGGGATCGTCGAGGGCGTCTTCGGATCGGAGGCGGGATCGGCTCATGCCACGCATCTAAGCTGGGACGGCGGCCGGGGGAAGGGCGGGGTGGACGGCGACCGAAAGCGACGCGGCCGCGCTTGCCCGCCCGGGGCGGGCCGGCTACCTCGGCGGGGCGGCTTTCGCCGCCACGCGTTCGGCGCGGGGCCCTTCGGCCCCTCGCCTCAGCCGGAGCAGGGCATGGTATCGTTGGACCGCCGCGCGGTCGTGGCCGGCATCGCGGCCGGAATCGTCCAACTCGCCGCTGACGCGGCCTCCGCGCAGACTTCCGGGGAACCGCCAGTGGCGCATTTCGGCTTCGAGGACGTGTTGAAGCGCGCGCGGGAGCTCGGCACCGCGCCCTTCGAGGCCAACCCGCCGCCGCTGCCCGAGGCGCTGGCCCGGCTCGACTTCGACTCGTGGCGCGACATCCGCTTCCGCCGCGACAAGGCGCTGCTCGGCAACGACGGCGGCTCGTTCCGGCTGGAGATGTTCCACCTCGGCCACATCTACCCGCGGCCCGTCACCGTCAACGTGATCCGGGAAGGCATCGCCACGCCGGTGCCCTATGCGGCGAACCTGTTCGACTACGGCCGCACCAAGATCGACAAGCCGCTGCCGCTCAACCTCGGCTTCGCGGGGTTCCGGCTGCTGTCCCCGCTGAACCGCCCCGATGTGCTCGACGAGGTGGCGGCCTTCCTGGGCGCCAGCTACCTGCGCTTCCTCGGGCGCCGGCAGCGCTACGGCCTGTCGGCGCGCGGCCTCGCCATCGGGGCGGGGGCGCCGGGCGAGGAGTTCCCGTTCTTCCGCGAGTTCTGGATAGAGACGCCCGGCACCCTGGCCGAGCGGGTGACGATCTACGCGCTGCTCGACGGCGCCTCCGTCACGGGCGCCTACCGCTTCGACGTCTACCCCGCGGCCGAGACGGTGCTGGAGGTGTCGGCGACGCTGTTCCCCCGCCGCGCGGAGTTCAAACTCGGGCTGGCGCCGCTGACGTCCATGTTCTTCACCAGCCAGAACGACCGCCGCTTCTCGGACGACTTCCGCCCCGAGCTGCACGATTCGGACGGGCTGCTGCTCCATTCCGGCACCGGCGAGTGGATCTGGCGCCCGCTGCGCAACCCGATGGAGGCGCAGGTGTCGGCCTTTCTTGACCGCAACATCCAGGGCTTCGGGCTGCTGCAGCGCGACCGCGTCTTCGAGGACTACCAGGACCTCGACCTCGCCTACGAGCTTCGGCCGAGCTACTGGATCGAGCCCAAGGGCAACTGGGGCGAGGGCCGGGTCGAACTCGTGGAGCTTCCGACGCAGGACGAGACCAACGACAACATCGTGGCCTCCTGGGTGCCCAACGAGCCCGTCGAGGTGGGCCGGCCCATCACGGTGGGCTATGCGGTCACGGCGAGCCTCAACCTCGCGCGGCTGTCGCCGGGCGGGCGCGTGCTCAAGACCTACCAGACCCAGGCGCGCGCGCTGGGCTCGAAGGAGGTGGCGTCCCCGGGCTCACGCCGCTTCATCATCGATTTCTCGGGCGGCGACCTCGCCTATTACACC
>CAXTFP010000626.1:0-2128 GCA_964243135.1 uncultured Lichenihabitans sp. | reverse complement strand
GCATCACCGCCCTGGAGACCGGCGTCACCGGCACGTTCCGCCTGTCGGTCCGCAGGGACATGAAGGTCGAGCGGCCCTTCGCCGAGACCCCCACGCATCTCATGTCGATCGGCCTCGACGAGGACCTCGACGATGCCGCCAAGCAGGCGGTGCGCGAGATGGTCGACCACGTGTGCCGCCGCACCGCGCTCACCCGCAACCAGGCCTACATGCTGTGCTCGCTCGCCGGCGACCTGCGCGTGACGCAGCTCGTCGATGGCAACAAGGGCATCCACATGCTGCTGCCGAAGGCGCTGCTGTGAGCCGGGCCGCGGGCGGCTCCCCCCGGCAGCCGCGGGGCCCCATGCCGCTGATCTCGCGGCGGGCGCTCCTGGCCGGCGCGGGCGGGAGCCTGGCGCTGCCGGCGCTGGACCGGCCCGCCGCGGCGGCGCCCGGCCGGCGGCCCAACATCGTCTGCATCCCGGCGGACGACCTCGGCTACGCCGACCTGTCCTGCTACGGCCGCCCCGACTTCGCGACGCCCCACGTCGACCGGCTCGCGGGCGACGGGATGCGCTTCCTCCAGGCCTATGCCAATTCGGCCGTCTGCTCGGCGACCCGCACGGCGCTGATCACCGGGCGCTACCAGGACCGGCTGGCGATCGGCCTCGAAGAGCCGCTGGCGTCCGACGTGGCGGGGCTGCCGCCGGGGCACCCCACCCTGCCGTCGCTGCTGCGCGCCGCCGGGTACCGCACCGCCCTCGTGGGCAAGTGGCACCTCGGCTTCCTGCCGAACTACGGGCCGCTGAAGAGCGGCTACGACAGCTACTACGGCATCCGGGGCGGGGCGGCCGACTACCTGCGGCACGACGGCAGCCTGTGGGACGGGGACGCGCGGGCCCACGAGGCGGGATACCTCACCGACCTCTTCGGCGACCACGCGGTCCGGGCGATCGAGGACATGGCCCGCGGGCCGGATCCGTTCCTGCTGAGCCTGCACTTCACGGCGCCGCACTGGCCCTGGGAGGCGCCGGAGCCGGACGGCGAGGCGGAGTCGGCCCGCATCGCCGCCGAACCCGCGCCGCGGCTCGACGATTTCGACGGCGGCGCCCAGTCGGTCTTCGCCGCCATGGTGACGCGCATGGACCTCCAGGTCGGCCGCGTGCTCGACGCGCTCGATCGGGCCGGCATCGCCGCCGAGACGATCGTGGTCTTCACCAGCGACAACGGCGGTGAGCGGGTCGCCAACGCCTGGCCCTTCACGGGCCGGAAGACGGAGCTGCTGGAGGGCGGCCTGCGCATCCCGGCGATCCTGCGCTGGCCGGGCCGGGTCGCGCCCGGCAGGACCAGCGATCAGGTGATGATCTCGATGGACTGGCTCCCGACCCTGGCGGCCGCCGCGGGCACGGGGCCCGATCCGGCCTATCCGACGGACGGCCTCGACCTCCTGTCCCATCTCGCGCCCGGCGCTGCGGCCGTGCCCCGCGCCCTCTACTGGCGCTACCTCAGCAAGCGGCAGAAGGCGGTGCGCGACGGCGACTGGAAGTTCCTGGAGATCCTGGGCAACACCTTCCTGTTCGACGTGGTGGCGGACCCGATGGAGCGCGCCAACCTCAAGGACCGTCACCGGAGATCTACGCGCGGCTCGTCCGCCAGTGGGACGCGTGGAACGGCACCATGCTGCCCTTCACGGGCGGCGTCTTCTCGGACGCCTTCTCGGGCGAGGATCTGGCCGACCACTTCGGCGCGCCTCCCACCATCGAGGGCGAGGCCAAGCCGCCGAAGTGACGGCCGCCGCGGCCCCCTTATCCAGCCCTCGTCGCCACCCAGACGACGTGCCGGATGCCGCGCCGGCCGTGGGCGTGCGGCGTCTCGACCGCGACCGCGAAGCCGGCGCGGGCGAGACGCTCGGTGAAGCGCGCGTCCGCGCCCGACGACCACACCGCCAGCACGCCTCCCGGCCGCAGCGCCCGCCAGGCGGCCTTCAGCCCGGCGGGGCCGTAGAGGGCGTCGTTGCCCTGCCGGGTCAGGCCGTCGGGGCCGTTGTCGACGTCGAGCAGGATGGCGTCGTAGCGGGCCGGCCCCGCGCCGATGAGGGCGCCGACGTCGCCCTCGTAGAGGCGCAGGCGGGGGTCGTCGAGGCTGCCGG
>CAXTFP010000625.1:0-2134 GCA_964243135.1 uncultured Lichenihabitans sp. | reverse complement strand
TTGTGTTCATCGGCCTCCTGCCGCTCGCCACCGCGCTCTTTGGGGTGCCGCCGGGCGGTGACAGGCCGAAGCCGGCCTTCTGGCTGTTCTCGACCGTCGGCGGGTTGTCGGTCGCGGGCTTCGCGGGCGCGCAGGGCGGGGGCGACGCGGCGACCGGCGACCTCCTGATGGTGGCGTCGATCCTGCTCTGCGGCCTGGGCTATGCCGAGGGCGCGACGCTGTCGCGGCGGCTCGGCGGCTGGCAGGTCATCTCCTGGGCGCTCGTGCTGGCGCTGCCCGTGATGGCGACCATCGCGGCCGCGACGCGGCCCGAGACGTGGGGCGGGATCGGCCCGTCGGCCTGGGCGGGGCTCGCCTACGTGTCGGTGTTCAGCATGCTCGTCGGCTTCGTGTTCTGGTATCGCGGGCTCGCCCTCGGCGGCATCGCGGGCGTAGGACAGTTGCAGCTGCTCCAGCCCTTCTTCGGGCTGGCGCTCGCCGGATGGCTGCTGCACGAGCCCGTCGCCTGGACCACGGTCGCGGCGTCGGGCCTCGTGGTGCTGTGCGTGGCCGGCGCGAGGCGGTTCGCGTGAGTGGCAAGAGGTGCGGACCGAGCGCCGCGTCAGGGTGCGTCGAGCGACACCTGCATGGCGAAGCCGCGGCTCTCGCCCGGCGCCACACTTGTCATGCCCGGCTTCTCCGTGATGTCGCGGTCGAAGCCGGCCGGGCTGGCGTAGCCGGACCAGGGCTCGATGCAGACGAAGGGCGCGCCGGGCTTCGACCACAGGCCGAGTTGCGGCATGCCGGCGAAGTCCACACGCAGGCCGCGGCCGCCGGGCGGCCCATAGCGCAGCGACCGGCTGGTCGGGGCGAGGAAGATCAGCGCGTCCTCGTCGAACAGGTGGGGTTCGAGCGCGAGCGTCCGGCCCCGCACGGGCGAGGGCACTCGCCGGTCGGACAGGAGGCCGCCCGCCACGGCGGCGAGCGGCGCCGGCTCGTCCTCGGCGAAGGTGATCGCGTGGTCGAGGGCGACGGCCCCGTAGGGCAGGGGCCAGCGGAAGGCCGGATGGAAGCCGAAGGAGACCGGCATCCCGGCCGCGCCGCCGTTGCGCACGGTGCCCTCGATGGCGAGGGTCGCCTCGGCGATCCGGTAGGTGAGGTCGAGCGTGAAGTCGTAGGGAAAGGCCCGCCTCGTGGTCTCGTCGGCGCGCAGGCGCAGGCGGCAGGCGTCGTCGCCTTGCTCAACCAGTTCGAACGGGGACGTGCGGGCCAGGCCGTGCTGCCGCATGGGGTAGGCCACGCCGTCGACGGTGAGGCGGTCGTCCTTCAGGCGGCCGACGATCGGGAACAGGATCGGCGAGCGGCCGGTCCAGAAGGCCGGGTCGCCGTCCCAGAGGAGATCGCGGCCCGCCTCGTCCCGAAGGCGGACGAGTTCCGCCCCCCGCAGGGCGACCTCCGCCGTCAGGCGCTGGGAGCCGATCCGAACCGTCGCCGTGCCGTCATCCGTCATCGTCCCGTCTCCCTCGAATGACCGCGCCTCGACGCCCCATCATGCCACGGCTCGGCGCGCGAGTATCGGCCCGCTTGGCGGAAGCGCGATGACCTCGGCCGTGGCGGGACAGGGAGGGTCTGCCATGGATCGCCACATCGAAGGCAAGCGGAAGCCCTCACGATCCTCATGGACTTCCGGTGTGTGGTCGTGACTCCATGACGTCACTCAGATCCGCCCGTCCCGCACCACGCAGCGGAAGCCGATGTGGGTCGTGGCGCTGTCCTCCATCTCGGGATGGCGCGCCGACGGGCGATAGCGACGGCAGTAGTTCGGCGCGCAGAGGTGGGAGCCGCCCTTCAGCACGCGGCGCGGGATCCGCACCTCGGGCTGTGACGGATCGAAGCTCTGCGACGCCTCGGCACCGCGCGGGTTCGCGGCCGCGCAGCAGCCCTCCCCGGCGGGCTGGCGCGGCGCCCAGAAGTCGGCCGTCCACTCCCACACGTTGCCGATGAGGTCCACGAGGCCGAAAGCGTTCGGCGGAAAGGCCCCCACCGGCGAGGTGCCGTAGCGGTGCGGCCCCGGCTCGCCCCGCAGCGGGAACGGGCCGGGCCAGGTGTTGGCGAGCCGCCGCTCCCCGGGGGTCGGCGCGTCGCCCCAGGCGAG
>CAXTFP010000624.1:0-2152 GCA_964243135.1 uncultured Lichenihabitans sp. | reverse complement strand
GCCCGACGCCGGCCAGCGTGCCGCCGGTGCCGACCGCACAGATGAAGCCGTCGACCTTTCCCTCCGTCCCGTCCCAGATCTCGGGGCCGGTCGTGCGCTCGTGGCCGCCGCGGTTGGCCACGTTGTCGAACTGGTTGGCCCAGATGGCGCCGTTCGGGTCCTCGGCGGCCAAGCGCTGCGCCAGACGCTCCGACACGTGGACGTAATTGCCGGGGTCGCTGTAGGGCTTGGCCGGAACCTCGACCAGCTCGGCGCCCGACATGCGCAGCAGGTCCTTCTTCTCCTGGCTCTGCGTCTCGGGGATGACGATGACGGTGCGGTAGCCGAGCGCGTTGGCCACCAGCGCCAGCCCGATCCCGGTGTTGCCCGCCGTACCCTCGACGATGGTCCCGCCCGGCCGCAGCAGGCCGCGGGCGACCGCGTCCTCGACGATGGCGATGGCCGCGCGGTCCTTGACCGAGCCGCCCGGGTTCATGAACTCCGCCTTGCCCAGGATCGTGCAGCCGGTGGTCTCGGAAGCGCGCTTCAGCGCGATCAGCGGCGTGTGGCCGATAGCGTCGATGACGGAGGTCAGCATGGGCATTCTCGACGGGCCGGGCGCGCGGGACGAGGCCCTGGACCGGACCGAGCCCATCTCAACTGGAGCCGTGTGGATGGCTCCCCGAGCAGGACTCGAACCTGCGACCATTCGATTAACAGTCGAATGCTCTACCAACTGAGCTATCGGGGACCGCGTCCGCGTTCTCGCGGCGTGGGCCGCTGTTTAGCCGGGATGGGACGGCTTTGCCAAGCCCCAAAGCCCGGAGGGGGCCGGGAAAGTTTTCGGCCCCCCGCGCCTTGCCGTCCCGGATCCGATCCGTTAGACACCGCCCGTCGCCGTCGACCAGCGGCCGCGCGCCTCCGGGCGGACACGAGGCCTCGTGGCGGAGTGGTCACGCAGAGGACTGCAAATCCTTGCACCCCGGTTCGATTCCGGGCGAGGCCTCCAGTCCGGGACAGCCCATCACGGCTCGGTCCCTGCTGTTCACGCGCCGTCGCCGCCCCTCCGGCCGGCGAACAGCGCGGTCGCGCCCGAACCCGGCAGGGTCGAGGCACCGCGCGGCTCCGCGGCGCGCTCGACATCCCGCGCCCGCAGGCGATCGTAGGCGGCGCGCACAAGGTCGGGGCCGTAGATCCTCTCTAGGCGGCGCACCGCGAAGTGGCCGCGCGCCAGTTTCTGGTAATGGTCCATGAAGGCCGCGTTGATGCTCGCCCCCGTCACGGCGCCGATCAGCGGCACCGCCTGGACCATGGCCTTCTGCGTGACCGCGAGGCCGAAGCGCGACGCGATCTGCCCGAGCAGGCGCGCCAGGACCGGCGCCGCCTCGTCCACCACGCCGCGGCCGACGATGTGGCGGGCCGCCTCCGTGACGGATTTCGCGAGCAGCGCCCGCACCGCGAAGTAGCTGCTTTCCCCGAGCGACGGGTCGCGCCCGCTGCCGAGCGCGAAGACTTCGAGGCAGCTCAGCACGGCTTCGGGGTCGTCGAGATCCTCGCCTTCCCCGCGGGCGATGTCCGCCACCGAGCGCAGGATCAGCGTGGTGGACAGCGGCAGTTCGACCGGCAGGGTGACGAAGCCGAAGGCGCCCCCGACGGCGCCCGAGGCCGCAACGGCCGCGAGGTGGAGGCGGTTCTGCACCGGGCGCGCGTCGGCGGGCAGCGACTTCACGGCGCCCTTGAGAGCGTAGCGCAGGGCCGCGCTCGCCGCGCGGTTGGCCGTCTCGGCCACACGCGCCGGGATGAGGTCGCCCGCGACCCCGAGCTGCCGCCCGACGAGGCCGGTGAGCTGCGACGCGAAGCTCGACCCTTCGAGCGCCCGCACCGCTGCCGCCAGCGCCGCCTTGTCCTCCGGCGACAGGGCGTCGGGCCGCCCCGCCGGCGCGGCATCGTGCAGGCCTCCCGCGGGCGGCACCGCCGTCAGGGTGCCGGCTTGCGGCTCGATCTCTGCGGTCATGCGGTCCGGGCTCCTCTCGGGACTGTGACGGCCACGTCACCGCCCTCAGGGGAGGAGACGCGCGAGGGTGGGCCGCAGTTCGTGTGCCGGACTGGGGATGGCCCGCCAGGGCTCTGAACTCGGGTTAACGCGGGTTTACGAGCGGCACCGGGAGTGCCT
>CAXTFP010000623.1:0-2153 GCA_964243135.1 uncultured Lichenihabitans sp. | reverse complement strand
CGACGCCGGGCTGGCGCGCCTCGGGGGCGACGAGTTCGCCTTCGTGCTGTCGGGCAGCCACGGCCCCGACGCGATGCTGCGGGCCGGGCGAAACATCTGCGACGCCCTGGAGACGCCCATCGCGCTCCCGACCGGCGTGGCCCAGATCGGCGCCTCGATCGGCTTCGCGGTCTACCCGGGGATGGCAAGGGACCTCGCCCAGCTCGTGGAGCGGGCCGATTACGCGCTCTACTTCGCCAAGGGGAACCGCCGCGGCCGCGCGGCCATCTTCACCTCGGACCACGAGCGGGCCATCCGGGCCCGCAGCACGGTCGAGCAGGAGCTGCGCCGGGCCGACCTCGCGGCCGAGCTGAGCCTCAGGTTCCAGCCCATCGTCGACGTCGCGAACCATCGCGTCGTGGCCTTCGAGGCGCTGGCGCGGTGGGACAGCCCGCAGATCGGCGCCGTGCCGCCCGCCACCTTCATCGTGGCGGCCGAGCGCATCGGCCTCATCGGGGCCATCACGGAGATCCTGCTCGGCAAGGCGATCGACGCCATGCGCGGCTGGCCCGAGGACATCGGCCTGTCGTTCAACCTGTCGGCCCATGACATCGCCTCGCCCCCGGCTGTGGCCCGGCTGGCCTCCATCATCGAGGACTGCGGGGTGGCGCCCGAGCGCATCGCCCTGGAGATCACCGAGACGGCCCTGATGCACGACTTCGACGCCGCCCGCGACGCCCTGCTGGCCCTGAAGGCCACGGGCGCCGAGATCTCGCTCGACGACTTCGGCACCGGCTATTCCAGCCTCGGCTACGTGCAGCGCCTGCCGATCGACAAGATCAAGGTGGACCGCAGCTTCATGGCCGACCTCCTCGTCGACCGGACGAGCCGCGACATCGTGAAGACCGTCGTCGACCTGTGCCGCAACCTCAACCTGTCCTGCATCGTCGAGGGCGTGGAGACGGCCGAGCACCTGCTGATCCTGCGGGCGCTCGGCTGCCGCGACATGCAGGGCTACCACTTCAGCCACCCGGTCCCGGCCGACGCCGTGGCGCTGCTGATCGACGCCTACGCGCCCCGCGCGGCCGAGGGCGACCTCCGCGTCGCGTGACTCAGCGTCCCGATCGGGCCCGGGGCGAAACCGCGGGGCCTCCCGTCGCGTAACTCCCCCTCAGGACGACGCGAGGGAGACGGCCATGCGACTGGACAGGCGATCGATCGTGAGGGCCGCGAGCCTGCTGGCGGCCGCGGCCGGTTTCGGCGCACGGCCGGCCCGCGCCGCCGAGGGCACCTTTCCGGTGGCGATGAGCGACGCCGAGTGGCAGCGGCGGCTCGACCCGCGCGCCTACGACGTGCTGCGGCGCGAGGGCACCGAGCGGCCCTTCTCCAGCCCGCTGAACCGCGAGCACCGGGCGGGCCGCTTCGCCTGCGCGGGCTGCGACGCGGCGCTGTTCGCCTCGGACACCAAGTTCGACAGCCACACCGGCTGGCCGAGCTTCTGGCAGCCGCTGCCCGGCGCGGTCGGCGAAAGCCGCGACACGACGCTCGGCATGGCCCGCATCGAAGTCCACTGCGCGACCTGCGGCGGGCACCTCGGTCACGTCTTCGACGACGGCCCGCGGCCGACGGGCCTGCGCTACTGCATGAACGGCGCCGCGATGCGCTTCGCCCCGGTCTCGGCCTGACGGCGGGGGCGCGACCGCGCGCCTTGCGGTCCGCCCCCGGGCGGGGCACTGAACCCCCATGCATTGCAACATCTGCGGCGGGACCGCCCTCACCGACATGCCCAAGCGCCCCGGCGTGCGCTGCGCCGACTGCGGTTCTCTGGAGCGCACGAGGGTCGCGGCGCTCCACATCGTCGAGCACATCCGGCCGCCGTCCGGCAGCCACATCCTCCATTTCGCCCCGGAGCGGGGCCTCGGGGTGCTGCTGCGCGAGATCGGCGGTCCCAACTACCGGTCCGCCGACATCGATCCGTCGCGCTATCCCGGCCTCGACGTCGAGCGCTTCGACCTCTGCGAGGACGTGTTCGACCTGCCGCTCGGCCGCTACGACCTCATCGTCCACAACCACGTCCTCGAACATGTCGAGTGCAACTATTCGGCCGTGCTGATGCGCCTCGCCCGCTCGACGTGGTGATCCTGGCGGCGGGTCAGGGCACCCGGATGAAGTCG
>CAXTFP010000622.1:0-2159 GCA_964243135.1 uncultured Lichenihabitans sp. | reverse complement strand
GGGTCGAGGTCGCGCTCGACGTGCTCGGCCAAGTCGTCGATGAAGAAGCCCGCCACGACCGACGACACCGGCGCCACCAGGAAGACCGAGCCAGCGAGCAGCCCGAGCCCGACCAGGATCGACAGCAGCGTCGACAGCCAGGGGTGGGGCAGCGTCACGAGCAGCAACAGCCCGCGGTCGAGCAGCGCCACGGCGCCGAGCAGGCACAACAGCGTCAGGCCCAGCACCTTGGCGAGCGCCGCGCGGAACGGCGGCGTGAGGATCTCGCGGAAGGCCGCGAGCGCGTCGGCCAGCATCAGGGGAACGCTCCCTTTACCGGCGGTAAAGCATGGTTGACGAGGTCGTTCAAATTGAGCGGAACATCAGGGAAAGGCTGTCGTTCAACTGTCATGGCACAGGCACACATCCAAGGGGTCCGCCGGACCGTCGTGATCGTCGAGGACGAGTTCCTCGTGCGCGACCTCGCGGTCTGTGAGCTCGAAGACAACGGCTTCACGGTGGTGGAGTTCGACTCGGCCGACGCGGCCCTGCCCTACCTGCGCGAGCACGGCGGCGAGGCGGCCCTGATCCTGACAGACGTGCAGATGCCCGGCCGCCTGAACGGTCTGGAGCTGGTCGACATCCTGAGCCGCCTGTGGCCCGATGTGCCGGTGCTGATCACCTCGGGTGGCCCGCTGGTCGACCCGCGCAAGCTCCCCTCCTGCGCGGCGTTCCTGCGCAAGCCCTGGCTGCCCGAGGACATGGTGGCGCGCGTCGGCCGCATGATCGACACGGCGCACTGACGGACCCGTTCAGGCCGCCAGCGTGGCCCCGACGAGTTCCACCCAGTAGCGGATGCCGTGCGGGATGACGTCGTCATTGAAATCGTAGCCGGGGTGGTGGAGCCCCGCGCTGTCGCCGTTGCCGATGAACACGAAGGCGCCGGGCCGGGCTTCCAGCATGTAGGAGAAGTCCTCCGCCCCCATGATGGGCGCGAAGGCGTTGTCGACCCGGCCGGCGCCCGCCACGGCACCCGCGGCCCGCTCGGCGACCCTCGTCTGGTCGGGGTGGTTGCGCGTCACGGGATAGCCGCGCGTATAGTGCAGCGTCGCCTGGGCGCCGTGGGCGGCGGCCGCGCTGTCCACGATCGCGCGCAGGCGCTTCTCGGTGAGATCCCGCACCGCCGGCGACAGCGTGCGGGTGGTACCCGCGAGCCGCGCGGTCTGGGGGATGGCGTTCTGCGCCGTGCCGGCCTGGAACATCGTGACCGACACGACGCAGGATTCGAGGGGGTCGACGCTGCGGGCCACGATGCCCTGGGCCATGGTCACGATGTGGGCGCCGACCAGCACGGGGTCGACCGTCATGTGCGGCTGGGCGGCGTGGCCGCCCCTGCCCTCGATATCGATCTCGAACCGGTCGGCCGCCGCCATGATGGCGCCGGGCCGCAGGGCGAAGCTCCCCACCGCCAGGCCCGGCAGGTTGTGCATGCCATAGACTTCGTCGACGCCGAAGCGGGTCATCAGCCCGTCCTCGATCATGGCGCGGGCGCCGGCGCCGCCCTCCTCGGCGGGCTGGAAGATGCACAGCGCCGTGCCGTGGAAGTCGCGCGCCTCGCACAGGCGCCGCGCCGCGCCGAGCAGCATGGCGGTGTGCCCGTCGTGGCCGCAGGCGTGCATCTTGCCCTCGACCTTGGACGCGTAGGGCAGGTTCGTCTGCTCGGCCATGGGCAGCGCGTCCATGTCGGCCCGGAGGCCCACCGTGCGGCCGGCGCCGCGCCCGCGGATGACGCCGACGACGCCCGTGCGGCCGAGGCCGGCCACGACCTCGTCGCAGCCGAAGGCCCTGAGCCTGTCGGCCACGAAGCCGGCCGTGCGGTGCACGTCGTAGAGGAGCTCGGGGTTCTGGTGGATGTCGCGGCGCCAGGCCCTGGCCTCCGCGGCGACGCTGTCCTCGGTCGGCATGGCAGTCCCGCCCTCCACGATGAGGGCGCAGCAGACCGCAGGGGCGCCGGGCCGTCAATCGCCCCGCGGTCGCAGGGCGGCGCGGCACCGGCGGCACGCGCGTTGCCTTGACGCCGAACCCTCCCTCATGCTCCCTCCCCCCATGGCCCTTTCGCCCGTCGAGCGCGAACGGCAGTGGCATCTGCCGAAACTCCTGACCTACGCCCGCATGGTGGC
>CAXTFP010000621.1:0-2163 GCA_964243135.1 uncultured Lichenihabitans sp. | reverse complement strand
GTCGCGCTACCATTACCGGCGGCGCGAGGGCTGATCTGCCCGGGCGAGGGTTGCCGCCCCGGCCGTTTGGGTCCACTTCCCCCGACGGAGGGCGCACGTCGCTCCCTCCCCGCCCGCAGGCCCCCGATGATCCGCTCCGCCCTGATGAACGTCATGACCGCCGCCGTGCTCAAAGCCGGTCGCGGGCTGAAGCGCGACCTCGGCGAGGTCGAGAACCTGCAGGTGTCGGTCAAGGGCCCGGGCGACTTCGTCACCGCGGCGGACAAGCGCTCGGAGAAGACGCTGTTCGAGGAGCTCTCGAAGGCGCGCCCCGGCTACGGCTTCGTGATGGAGGAGGGCGGCAGGGTCGAGGGCTCGGACCCGAGCCACACCTGGCACATCGACCCGCTCGACGGCACCACCAACTTCCTGCACGGCGTGCCGGTCTTCGCCATCTCGGTGGGGCTGGAGCGCGAGGGCCATCTCGTCGCCGGGGTGATCTACAACCCCGCCACCGACGACATGTATTTCGCCGAGCGGGGCCAGGGCGCCTACCACAACAACCGCCGCCTGCGGGTGGCGGCGCGGCGCGACATCGCCGAGGCGCTGGTGAGCTGCGGCATCCCGGCGCTCGGCCGGGCGCAGCTCCACCCGCGCTTCAAGGCCGAGATGGCCGAGGTCATGTCGCGGGCGGGCGTGCTGCGCCGCTTCGGCGCCGCGGCGCTCGACCTCGCCTACGTGGCGGCCGGCTCCTGCGACGGCTACTGGGAGCGGGGCGTGAAGTCCTGGGACGTCGCAGCCGGCGCCCTGCTGGTGCGCGAAGCCGGCGGCTTCGTGTCGACGGCCGACGGCGGCGACGACCTCCTGACCGCGGGCACTATCCTGGCCGGCAACGAATACATGCACCGGGCGCTGCTCGACATCCTCCGCCGGGTGCGATAGGCGATCTCGCTAACCCCATCGGGGCTCAGCCGCGACGCCCGCTAACCGTGAAGGTTGCGGAACTCGCGGCGTGGCGCGACATCTGCTAGGGATGGTGCGGTTCCCGTCGCGCGCCCTGCGACCTCACGATGCCCCGCGGCCCCTCCCCATGGCGACACGAAGCGACCCGTTCCGCCTGTCATCGCCCCGGATTTTCCTGGTGCGGATGGCGGTGTTCCTGATCCTGGTGGGCTTCGTGGCCCTGATCCTCTACGGGCAGATCGCCCGGGCCTTCATGGCGAACCCGCCGTTGAACGGGCTGATCCTGGGCGTGCTGCTGGTCGGCATCGTGCTGGGGCTGCGCCAGGTGTTCCGCCTGTTCCCCGAGATCCGCTGGGCCAACAGCGTCAACCAGCCCGCCGCCGCGCCCACCCGCTCGCCCGTGCTGCTGGCGCCGGTCGCGAATTTCCTCGCCGACCGGGGCGCGGGCGGCCCCCCCACCATCTCGACCACGACGCTGCGGGCGATCCTCGACTCGGTCGGTACGCGGCTCGACGAATCGCGCGAGATCGCCCGCTATCTCACGGGACTGCTGATCTTCCTCGGCCTGCTCGGCACCTTCTGGGGCCTGCTCGAAACCGTGGGGTCGATCGCCGGCGTCATCCGCAACATGACGGCCGGCAACGACTCGGCCGTCATGTTCGACGACCTCAAGAATGGCCTCGCGGCCCCCATCGCCGGCATGAGCGTGTCCTTCACCTCGTCGCTGTTCGGGCTCGCGGGCTCGCTGGTGCTGGGCTTCCTCGACCTCCAGGCCGGGCAGGCGCAGAACCGCTTCTACAACCAGCTGGAGGACAAGCTGTCTGTCTTCGCGGCCGCCCCCGTGGTCGAGACGCTCCCCCCCGGCCCGGACACCCCGGCCCTGCCGTCCGACCTGCGCTTGGCGCTCGACCGCATCGCGCTGGGCACCGACCCGTCCGGCAACCGCGCCGCCACGGCCGCCATGGCCAACCTCGCCGAGGGCATCCAGACGCTGGTGCAGCACATGCGCGGCGAGCAGCAGTTGATCCGCGACTGGGTCGAGGGGCAGGCCAACCAGAACCGGGAGATGCGCCGCCTCCTGGAGCGCATCGCCCGCGAGCCGGAAGTCCGCTGACATGGCACTGGGCCGGACGCGGCGCCCGCAGCGCACGATCGACTATTGGCCGGGCTTCGTCGACGCCCTGTCGACCATGCTGCTGGTGATCACCTTCCTGCTGTCGG
>CAXTFP010000620.1:0-2164 GCA_964243135.1 uncultured Lichenihabitans sp. | reverse complement strand
TCGGGCTGAGATACATAGTCATGTAAAGCCCCGTCTTCGGCGTCTTGGTGATGGCCATCCGTCCGGGCCTGATCGAAAAACCCTTGGGCCGCTGCATCGTCATGTCGTGTCTTTCGTGGGCTGTTGTGGATGAGGGCATGAACAAAACCGCGCGGGATGTGCGATCTGTTCGCCAAATCTGTTGCGTGGAAGTCCACGGCGCCGAGTTTGACGGCAGCGTCCACCAGGGAGGGTTTGCGTCGCCGGGTCCCAGCGCCTAAACAGCGGGAAAGCTGACCAGCCGGGACCGTGCCATTCATGAGGTTGTCGTGACCGTTTCAACGCCCCTTCTCGATCAGGTCGACACGCCGGAAGCGCTCCGGCGCATGTCGGACGCCGATCTCCGCCAGGTCGCCGACGAGTTGCGCGCCGAGACGATCAGCGCCGTGTCGACGACCGGGGGCCACCGCGGCTCGGCCCTGGGCGTCATCGAACTGACGGTCGCGATCCATGCCGTGTTCAACACCCCGGACGACCGGCTGATCTGGGACGTCGGCCACCAGGCCTATCCCCACAAGATCCTCACCGGGCGCCGCGCGCGCATCCGCACGCTGCGCCAAGCCGGCGGGCTGTCGGGATTCACCAAACGTGCGGAAAGCCGGTACGATCCCTTCGGGGCCGCCCATTCTTCCACCTCCATCTCGGCCGGGCTCGGCATGGCGGTGGCGCGCGACCTGTCGGGCCGCGACAACAGCGTGATCGCCGTGATCGGCGACGGCTCCATGTCGGCCGGCATGGCCTACGAGGCGATGAACAACGCCGGCGCCCTGAAGTCGCGCCTCGTCGTCGTCCTCAACGACAACGACATGTCGATCGCGCCCCCCGTGGGCGCCATGTCGGGCTACCTCGCCCGCCTCGTGTCGGGCGGCGCCTACCGGACGCTGCGCGACTTCGGCAAGCAGCTCGCCGCCCACCTGCCCAAGTTCTTCTACGAGAAGGCCCGGCGCACCGAAGAATACGCCCGCGGCTTCTTCACCGGCGGCACGTTGTTCGAGGAGCTCGGCTTCTACTACGTCGGCCCGATCGACGGCCACAACCTCGACCAGCTCCTGCCCGTGCTGCGCAACGTGCGCGATGAGGCGACCGGCCCGGTGCTGATCCACGTCGTGACCCAGAAGGGCAAGGGCTACGGCCCCGCCGAGGCCGCGCCCGACAAGTACCACGGCGTGGGCACCTTCGATGTCATTACCGGCGCTCAGGCCAAGGCCAAGGCCAACGCCCCGGCCTATCAGCGCGTGTTCGGCGAAAGCCTCGTCAAGGAGGCCGACAAGGATCCCAAGGTCGTGGCCATCACGGCCGCCATGCCGTCCGGCACCGGCATCGACCTGTTCGGGCAGGCGCATCCGACCCGCACCTTCGACGTCGGCATCGCCGAGCAACACGCCGTGACCTTCGCGGCCGGCCTCGCCACCGAGGGCTACAAGCCCTTCGTGGCCATCTACTCGACCTTTCTCCAGCGCGGCTACGACCAGGTCGTCCACGACGTGGCGATCCAGAACCTGCCCGTGCGCTTCGCCATGGACCGCGCCGGCCTCGTGGGCGCCGACGGCCCGACCCACGCCGGCTCCTTCGACCTCGCCTTCCTCGGCTGCCTGCCCAACATGATGATCATGGCGGCGGCCGACGAGGCGGACCTCGTCCACATGGTCGCGACTCAGGTGGCCTACGACGACGGCCCCTCGGCGCTGCGCTACCCGCGCGGCGAGGGCGTCGGCATGGAGATGCCGGCCGTCGGCGTGCCGCTGGAGATCGGCCGCGGGCGCATCCTGCGCGAAGGCAAGCAGATCGCCATCCTGTCGCTCGGCACCCGCTTGGCCGAGGCCCTGAAGGCGGCCGAAACGCTGGCCGGCATGGGCCTGTCCACCACCGTGGCGGACGCGCGCTTCGCCAAGCCGCTCGACCGCGACATGATCCGCGGCCTCGCCGAGCGGCACGACGTGCTCGTCACGATCGAGGAGGGCTCGGTCGGCGGCTTCGGCTCCTTCGTGATGCAGTTCCTGGCCGAGGAGGGGCTGCTCGATGGCGGCCTCAAGGTCCGCGCCATGGTGCTGCCCGACACGTTCATCGACCACGACAAGCCCGAGAAGATGTACGCCCAGGCCGGGCTCGACGCCAAGGGCATCGT
>CAXTFP010000619.1:0-2166 GCA_964243135.1 uncultured Lichenihabitans sp. | reverse complement strand
AGGTCTCGTTCCAGGCGGCGTCGGACTTGTACGCGATGGTCAGCATCTGGTCGGCCGTGGGGCGGCCGCCCCAGTAGGAGACGCAGAACGGCGACTTCATCCACACCGAGCCGAAGTAGCCGTCGGATGCCTTGCGGGCGACGGTCATGTCGATGCCCGCCGGCCGGCAGGCCTCCTGGTAGAGCAGCGAGGCGTCGACGGCCCCCGTGAAGGCCGCATCCGAGACGTCGAGCGTGACCGACAGCGCGCTCAGGTTCGCCTGCCTGAGGTGGAACTTCGCCCTGTCGGGGTCATAGCTGTGCTGCGGGAGGTCGGCGGCATGGAACGGGTTGGTCGCCGGGATCGGGTGGTCGTTGCCGATCGAGCCGTAGCCATGCAGCACGGTATCGATGATCTTTTGGCGGTCGATCCCGTATTTGAGGGCGAGGCGGACGTCGGCGTCGTCGTAGGGCCTGTCCAGGACGTTCATGAGGAAGGTCGCGTGCTGCCCGGCCGGGTTGCGGATCACCTGGAGGCCGGGCTTGCGCTTCATGAGGTCGACCGTGCGGGCGTCGAGCCGGTTGATGACGTCGACCTGACCCGAGATCAGGGCGTTGGTGCGGGCCGTGACGTCGCCGATGCAGACGATCTCGATCGCGTCGACGTGGGCCCGGCCCGCCTTCCAATACCCGCCGCGCTTCCGGGTGAGCGAGCGGATGCCGGGCTGGAACGCCTCGAGCGTGTAGGCGCCCGTCCCCACCGGCTTCATCCAGTCGGTCCCCCCGTCCGGCACCACGAAGAAATGGTAGTCGGACAGGAGGTATGGCAGGTCGACGTTGCCGCTCGACAGGGTGATCCCGACCTGATGGGGGCCGAGCTTGCGCACCTCCGCGACGTCGCCGAGCGTGGCCTTGGCGGCCGACTTCGTGTCGCCGCGGTGCAGGTTGAGCGAATAGATGATGTCGTCGGCGTCGAGCGTCTTGCCGTTCGAGAAGGTGACGTCCCTCCGCACGTCGAAGATCCAGTCGGCCGCGCCGGGCTTCGATTCCCAGCGCTCCAGAAGCTCGGGCACTGGCTGGTTGTGCTCGTCGATCTCGATGAAGCCGTTCATCACCTGATAGGCGAGGTTGACGGGAACCCAGTCGGTGATCGTGCGGGGGTCGAGGCTGTCCGACGTCGCGCCGCCCGACATGCCCAGCCGGAGCGTGCCCCCCGGCCGCGGGGACCCAGCGTCGTCGGCCCGGGCGTGCCCAAAGGGCCCGAGGCCGGCGGCGCCCCCGAGCAGCGCCGCGCCGGCCAGCAGCGTCCGGCGGTCGAGGCCGTCGCGCTCCGAAGTCGTGCGTCCCATGCCATGCTCCCCCTCGTCGGCCCATCCATCGTCCGCCCAACCTAAGGCATGCCCGGCCGCGGACGCCAGGGGTCCTACGGCGGCGACAGGTGGCGGGCGAGGCCGGCGCAGAGCCGCGCGAAGGGTCCGGCGACCGCGGGCGCGCTGTCCAGTGCGCGGAGGCACCCGTGCACCAGCCCGGTGCCGGGCAGGAGCACGACCTCCTTGCCGAGCTGCCGTAGGCGCCGCGCCAGTTCCGTGCCGTCGTCGCGCAGGGGGTCGTGCTCGGCGGGGAGCAGGAGCGTCGGCGGCAGGGGCGAAAGGTCGGGCTCGTCCAGCACGAAGGTGCCGGGCGGCGGGGCACGGCCGGCCAGGGCGACCGAGCGATAGGCCAGGACGTCCGCCAGGGTCAGCATCGGCGCGTCGGCCTCCTCGTCGCGCGCGGGCAGGGCGGGCTCGTAGCCCAGCATGGGATAAACGAGGGCCAGGGCCGCCAGCGTTCCCGGCCGGTCCCGTCCGACCCGCAGCGCCGCCGCGGCCATCAGCGTGCCCCCCGCGCTGTCGCCCATGAGGCCCAGGCGTGAGCGCGGCAGGCCGGGCCAGGGCAGACGGCCGTCCTCGGCGGCCGCGACCACCGCGAGCACGTCCTCCAGCGCGGCCGAGGCCGGGTGTTCGGGCGCGAGCCGGTAGTCGACGGCGATCACCGCCGCTCTGGTCTCGGCCGCGATCCGGGCCACGACCCCGTCGTGGCTGTCGAGGGAGCCGAGCATGAAGCCGCCGCCATGCGCGTAGAGCACCAGCCCGCGCGGTGCCCTGGCGGCGGGCGCATAATGCCGGAGCGGGATCGCGCACTGCCCCGC
>CAXTFP010000618.1:0-2169 GCA_964243135.1 uncultured Lichenihabitans sp. | reverse complement strand
GCCGCACGCCCTCTGCCCAGAGGGCGGGGTCGGACCGGGCCGCGGCCGAGCCCTCGCAGGCCCCGGCCCCCGCCACCGGGCCGAGCATCGTGAGGGGCCGGCCGAGCGCCGCGGCCTCGGGCGACGCAAAGGCGGCGAGCCGGCGGTCGCGCAGGAAGGGCAGGACGGCCGCGATGTCGTCCGCCGGTGTGACCTCGTAGACCGCCGCGGCCTCGGCGTCGTAGAGGCCGGCGACGAGGCTGTCCGACACGCGGCGCAGCGCGGCCGAGCGTTCCGCCAGGGCGGGCCAGGCCGTCGCCTCGGACCACAGGGCCGCGCCGGCCAGCAGCGCCATCAGGGCGCCGAGCGCGATCGCCGGGGCGGCGCGGGGCCGGCGCGCCGCGACCGGGAACCAGAACAGGACCAAGGCGGCCCAGAACAGGAGCGACGGCGTCTCGTAGCGGCTCTCGAAGGCCTGCTGGGTGCCGAGCGTGATGCGGCCGTAGGCCGTGGCGACGGCGCTGGCGAGCGCGAAGCCCGCGACGATCAGGAGGGCGAGGCCCGCGGCGTCGCGCGTGCGGCCCGCGGCGACGTGCCAGGCCGCCGCCGCCGCGAGAGAGAGCCCCAGGGTGCCGAGCGCCTGCGTGGTCCGCACTCCCGTGCCGAGCGGGTTGCCGAGATAGGCCGTGACGAAGCGCAGGTAGGCCAGCGGATGCAGGAGCGCGTGGGACAGCGGCAGGCCCGCCGTGCCCGGCACGTATCCGTGGAAGAACAGCGCGGCCAGCAGGGCCGACAGCGCGCCCGTGGCGGCCGTCACCCGCCAGGGCGCGCCGCGGAGGGCTGCGGCCGCGGCCAGCACGGCGCCGGCCAGCACGCCGTTGGCCATGGTGAAGGTGGAGACCACGCAGGCGAACCCCGCCAGCGCGAAGAGGGTCGCGCTGCCCGGCCGGCGCTCCGCCACCCTGTCCAGGGCCGCCGTATAGGCCAGGGCGCCCAGCGCCGCGGCCGTGAAGACGCCGACGAACTGGAGCTGGAAGCCGCTGGAGAAGTTCTGCTCCTGGCCCAGCGTGAACAGCAGCAGCAGGACGAAGCTTGCGAGCAGCGCGCGGTGGGCCGGCCGCCCCACCCGCCGGCGCATCAACCCGACGAGGATCGCGGCATTGCCGAACTGCAGCAGGACGATGACGAGGAGATCGAAGGTGCCGGACAGGCCGAACGCGAGGTCGTCGGCGAAGAAGAACAGCCGCGGCACCAGCAACCGGTGCTCGTTGTGCTGGGCCGCGAGGTCGCGCAGGCCGTAGGTGCCGGCCGCGAAGGCGCGGAAGTCGCGCACGAGGTACCATTCGTCCCAGAACGGCAGCGGCACGTGCAGGCGGAACACCGTGGCGAGCGTGAACGCCACCGTGGCGGCCGCGGCCGCGAGGGACAGCCCCGCCGCGGCCACGGCCCGGGACAGCCGGAGGCGCCGCGCCATCGGCCGCGCCGCCATCGCCCGAGACGGCAGCGCGGAGGCTTCGGGCGGCATCAGCCCGCCATGAAACGGGCGAAGGCGTCCTTGAAGTCGGGGTGCCAGCGCGACAGCGCCGGGCGGTTCTCGATGACGTCGCCCATCGCCCAGGCCATGCGCTTCTCGTCGGTGGCGCGGTCGACGTCGTTGTCGGGGCACAGGATGTAGAAGTCGCCGCTCGCCATGGCGTCGAGCATGAAGTCCACCACCTGCCCGGCCGTCCAGGCCGCGGGGGGCTTCTCGGCCGAGCCCGTCAGGCCCGTGTGAGTGAAGCCGGGGATCAGGAGGTGGGCCGTGACGGTTGAGCCCGGCGCCTCGCGCAGCGCGTGGGCCGTGGCCTCGGTGAAGGCCTTCACGCCGGCCTTGCTGACATTGTAGGCGGCGTTGCCGGGCGGGGTCGTGATGCCCTGCTTCGAGCCGGTGTTGACGATGGCCGCGGGTGTGCCGGCCGCCAGCATCGCGGGCGCGAAGGCCGTTGATGACCCCCCACAGGTTGGTGACGATGAGCCGCTGCCAGTCGCCGTAGGACTCCCAGGGCCGGCCCATCGGGCTGACCGCGGCATTGTTCATCAGCAGGGCGACGTCGCCGAAGGCGCCGTAGGCGGCCTCCTTCAGGGCGTGGAGATCCTCGATCCGGCCGACGTCGGTCGGCACGGCGCGCACGGAGGCGGCGGCGTCGGGGG
>CAXTFP010000617.1:0-2180 GCA_964243135.1 uncultured Lichenihabitans sp. | reverse complement strand
CCCGGGCGAGGCGGCGCGGGGCGCCGACGTCGTGGTGGCCGTGGTGGTCAACGCCGACCAGACCGAAGCCGTGCTGTTCGGGCCGGACGGCTGAGCGGACGCCATGGCGGCGGACGGGGTCTTCGTGTCCTGCGCCACCATGGCACCCGAGCGCGCGCGGGCGCTGGCGGGTCGGCTCGAAGCCACGGGCCGGCACTACCTCGACGCCCCGATGAGCGGGGGTGCCGCGCGGGCCGCCGACGGCTCCCTGACCATGCTGGCCTCGGGCAGCGAGGCCGCCTTCGCCCGCGCCCGGCCGGCGCTCGACGCCATGACGGGCCAGCTGTACCGGCTCGGCGACGCGGCCGGCCAGGGCGCGGCCTTCAAGATGGTCAACCAGCTCCTCGCCGGCGTCCACATCGCGGCGGCCTGCGAGGCCATGGCCTTCGCCAAGCGCGAAGGGCTCGACCTCGCCCGCGTCTTCGAGGTCATCACCGCCTCGGCCGGCAACTCGTGGATGTTCGAGAACCGCGTGCCCCACATCCTTGAGGGCGACTACGCCCCGAGGAGCGCGGTCGAGATCTTCGTCAAGGACCTCGGCATCGTGATCGACATGGCGCGGGCGAGCCGCTTCCCCGTGCCGGTGGCGGGCGCCGCCCTGCAGATGTTCCTCATGACGGCCGCGGCCGGCATGGGCCGCGACGACGACGCCTCGGTGGCCCGGCTCTACGCCCGGATCGCCGGCCTCGACCTCCCCGGACAGGAGTGAACCCGTGCCCCGCTTCGCCGCCAACCTCACGCTGATGTTCACCGAACTGCCGTTCCTCGACCGCTTCGAGGCCGCGGCGCGGGCCGGCTTCGACGCCGTCGAGTTCCTGTTCCCCTACGACCACCCCGCCGAGGCCGTGGCCGAGCGGCTCCGGCGCCACGGCCTCGCCCAGGCGCTGTTCAACCTGCCGCCCGGCGACTGGGCCGCGGGCGAGCGCGGCCTCGGCGCCCTGCCCGAGCGCCACGCCGAGATGCGGGCGAAGTTCGACGAGGCCGTGCCCTATATCCGGGCCACCGGCACGCCCTCCATTCACCTGATGGCGGGCAAGACGGACCGCTCTCCCTCTGCCGACCGCGCCTTCCGCGAGGCGATCGCCTGGACGGCCGAGCGGCTCGCGTCCCTCGGCGTCACCCTGGTGCTGGAGCCGCTGAACACCCGCGACAACCCGGGCTATCACCTCGTCGACTTCGACGAGGCGGCAGCGCTGATCCGCGACCTCGCGCTCCCGAACCTGAAGCTGCAGTTCGACCTCTACCACTGCCAGATCCTGCACGGCGACGTGACGCGGCGGCTGGAAGCCATGATGCCGATCGTCGGCCACGTGCAGGTGGCCAGCGTGCCGTCGCGCCACGAGCCCGACGGCGAGGAGCTGAACTTTCCCTTCCTCTTCGACCTCCTCGACCGGCTCGGCTACGGCGGCCACGTCGGCTGCGAATATCGGCCGCGCGGCGACACGGCGGCGGGCCTGGGCTGGTTCGCGCCCTACCGCCCCGGCCACGGGGTGACGCCGTGAGCCTCGCGCTCGGCGCGGTCGCGGACGACTACACGGGCGCGTCCGACCTCGCCGGGACCTTCGCGGGTGCCGGCCTCAGGGTCGTGCAGACGATCGGCGTGCCGCCCGACGACCTCGCCCTGCCCGAGGTCGACGCCGTCGTGGTGGCTCTGAAGAGCCGCTCGATCCCCGCCGACCGCGCGGTGGCGCTGTCGCTCGCCGCCGACGCCTGGCTGCGCGGGCGCGGCGCTCCCCACGTGCTCTTCAAGGTCTGCTCCACCTTCGACTCGACCGACGCCGGCAACATCGGCCCGGTCACGGACGCCCTCGCGGCGCGCGCGGGCGCGGTGCCGCTGGTCTGCCCGGCCTTCCCGCTCAACCGGCGCACCGTGTACCGCGGCCACCTCTTCGTCGGCGACGACCGGCTCGACGAGAGCCCGCTGAAGGACCACCCGCTGAACCCCATGCGCGATTCGAGCCTCGTTCGGACCCTGGCGCGCCAGAGCGCGCGGCCCGTGGGGCTGATCCCGATCGACGCCGTCGAGGGGGGCGTCGAGGCCGTGCTGGCGCGCGTCTCCGCGCTCGCGGCCGAGGGCCACGGCAGCGTCGTCATTGACGCCGTGCTCGACCGGCACCTCGACGTGCTGGGCCGCGCCGCCC
>CAXTFP010000616.1:0-2187 GCA_964243135.1 uncultured Lichenihabitans sp. | reverse complement strand
CGATTACGTCGACCTCTACACGAAGCAGATCGCGCTCGCGGGTCTCGACGAGCCCGCCGCATTGATGCCGGGCGGGCGCGACGCGGGCCGTCCCATGGTCGATATGGGGGGATTGCTGCGCATGCGGACCGACGTCGCGCAGTGACGCGCGCCGCGTGATCCGCGCGCCGCGTGATCCGCGCGGCGCTTCAGATGGGTCTTCGCAGGCCCGCTCCCGTGGCCGCGGCAAAAGTGAGGCCGCGGAGCCTCCGACACCGAAGGTCCGCGCCATGAGCCCGGGCCTCGCCCGAGGGCGCGGCAGGGTGACGGGGATGGGCCGCGACGCGGAGCGGACCAGTTCCGCCGCGCCGTCCCTCCACTCCTGACCGGGACGCTCCCTCGAACATGACCGACGACATGGGCATCGAACTCCCCCGCGAGGCCGCGGCGGAGGGAACGGTAGATCCGAGCGAGAAGACGCCCTTCTACATCCCGGCGACTGAATCCTCGGCCCGGCCCCGCCACACCCTCAAGCATGGCGACACCTTCGCGGTGATCGACAGCCACGGCGACATCGGTGCCTCGGCGGGCGGTCCGGACGGCCTCTTCGACCATGACACGCGTTACCTGTCGCGGTTCGAGATGCTGCTCGCCGGCACACAACCCCTGCTGCTCGGCTCCAGCGTGCGCGACGACAACCTGTCGCTGACCGTGGACCTGACCAACCCGGACATCTACCGGGACGGCCACATCGTCATGGAGAAGGACGCGGTCCACGTGGTCCGCACCACCTACCTGTGGGGCGGCACGGCGCATCAGCGCATCCACGTGTCGAACCACGGCGCCAACCGTCTCGACTTCACCCTGACCTTCGTGTTCGGCTGCGACTTCTCCGACCTGTTCGAGGCCCGCGGCATGCGCCGCGAGAAGCGCGGCACGATGACCGAGCGGGTCGAGGGCGACGGCGTCGCCTTCACGTACACGGGCCTCGACGCGGTCCAGCGCCGGGCCGTGCTGCGCTTCGATCCCGCGCCGCGCCGCCTCGTCCACGGCGCCGCCACCTTCGACCTGTCGCTCGACGTCGGCGCGTCCCGCACGGTCACCTTCTCGGCCGCCTGCAGCGGCATCGCCGAGGCCGTCGAGGTCGACTTCCGCCGCGGGCTCCTGTCGGCCAACCGCCAGGAGAAGGCCCTGACGCGCGGCGTCGTCACGGTGGAGTCGTCCAACGACATCTTCAACGAGGTCATGTGCCGCTCGACGGCGGACCTCTACATGCTGGTCACGGACACGCCGCAGGGCCTCTACCCCTATGCCGGCATCCCCTGGTACTCGACCACCTTCGGCCGCGACGGCATCATCACGGCGATCGAGATGCTGTGGATCGACCCCAAGGTGGCCCGCGGCGTGCTGGCCCGCCTCGCGCACTTCCAGGCCACGGCCACGACCGCGGCCGACGACGCCGAGCCCGGCAAGATCCTGCACGAGATGCGGGGCGGCGAGATGGCGGCCCTGCGGGAGATCCCCTTCGGCCTCTACTACGGCTCGGTCGACTCGACGCCGCTGTTCATCGTGCTGGCGGGCCTCTACTTCGAGCGCACAGGCGACCTCGACACGGTGCGGGAGCTGTGGCCCGCCATCGAGCGCGGCTTCGCCTGGATGGACGGGCCGGGCGACCGCGACGGCGACGGCTTCCTCGAATATGCCCGCGCCGACGAGAAGGGGCTGCAGAACCAGGGCTGGAAGGACTCGCAGGACGCGGTGTTCCACGCCGACGGCGCCATCGCCGAGGGGCCGATCGCGCTGGTCGAGGTGCAGGGCTACGCCTTCGCGGCCCGCAACCTCGGCGCCGGCATGGCGGCGGCGCTCGGCGAGACGGCCCGCGCCGACGCGCTGCGCGCCCAGGCCGAGGCCATGAGGGACAGGTTCGACGCCGCCTTCTGGTGCGAGGAGATCGGCATGTACGCCATCGCGCTCGACAGCGAAAAGAAGCCCTGCCGGGTGCGGACATCCAACGCCGCCCAGGTGCTGTGGACCGGCATCGCCCGGCCCGAGCGGGCCGTCCGCATCGCGGCCGAGATCATGGCGCCGAAGTTCCTGTCGGGCTGGGGCCTGCGCACGCTCGCGGTCGGCGAGCCGCGCTACAACCCGATGAGCTACCACAACGGCTCGATCTGGCCGCACGACAACGCCCTCATCGCCTGGGGGCTG
>CAXTFP010000615.1:0-2188 GCA_964243135.1 uncultured Lichenihabitans sp. | reverse complement strand
GCATGACGTCCTCCATTTCACTCGTGATACGCTCCAAACAAGCAACACTCCGATTTTCGCCATGCCTCTTTGCATAGCTGATCGGCGCTCTGCGCATCGATGACTTGTACATTCATCGATGCCACATTCGATCGCGCGAAATGGAGACGGAAATCGGCTGTTTTCAGCGGTGTATAGGCATCGGGCGCGCGGAGCTGGCCGATAATGTGGCATGTCAAGCGGCGTCGGGCGCTGCCGGGTCAACGTTTTGTGAACGGGCATCCCCCCGCACCGGCCGATGCGGACGCTGTGGCGGTCGGTCCGGTCCGACCGAACGTGTTCCCGCCGGGCCGGACGGCCGGATCCCTCGCCCCGTCGTGGACGGGCCGGGCGCGGATCCCCCGGGGGCGGGCTCTCGGGTGAGCTTCCGGTCAGTAGACCAGGCGGACCCGGATCGTGCCCTCGATGGCGCGAAGCGCTTCCAGCAGCCCGGCGTTCCCCGTGTCGAGGTCCGCCTCCACCACGACGTAGCCGAGGTCGCCGTCGGTCTGGAGGGACTGCGCCGAGATGTTGACGCCGCGCGACGAGAACACCTCGTTGATCGAGCGCAGCAGGCCGGGCAAGTTGCGGTGGACGTGGATAAAGCGCGTGCCCGTGGCGCGGGCCGAGAGCTGCACCTGCGGGAAGTTCACCGCCCCCGTGGTCGAGCCGGTGTCGGAATAGTCGATCAGCTTGCGCGCCACCTCGGCGCCGATGCGCTCCTGGGCTTCCTCGGTCGAGCCGCCGACGTGCGGGGTCAGGATCACGTTGGGCAGTCCCTGCAGCGGCGTGGCGAAGCGCTCCGCGTTGGAGCCCGGCTCCTTCGGGAACACGTCCACGGCGGCGCCGCGCAGGTGCCCCTCCTTCAGGGCTTCCGCCAGGGCGTCGAGGTCCACCACCGTGCCGCGGCTGTTGTTGATGAGGTAGGCGCCGGGCTTCATGCCGCGGATCTCGGCCCGGCCGATCATGCCGTGGGTCGCCGGCGTCTCGGGGACGTGGAGGCTGACGACGTCGCTCTGGGCCAGGAGCTCGGCCAGGCTGTCGACGGGGTCGGTGTTGCCGTGGCGGAGCCTGTCGGTGGTGTCGTAGTAGATCACCTTCATGCCCATCGACTCGGCGAGGTTCGACAGCTGCGAGCCGATGTTGCCGTAGCCCACGATGCCGAGCACCCGGCCGCGCACCTCGTGGCTGTCCGTCGCAGACTTGTCCCAGCCGCCCGCGTGGGCCTGGACCGAGTGGGGAAACACGCGCCGCAGCAGCATCACGATCTCGCCGATGACGAGCTCGGCCACGCTGCGGGTGTTGGAGAAGGGCGCGTTGAAGACCGGGATGCCGTGGTCGCGCGCGGCGTCGAGGTCGATCTGGTTGGTGCCCACGCTGAAGCAGCCGACCGCCATCAGCCGGTCGGCCCCGCCGAGCATCTCCCGCGTCATCTGCGAGCGCGAGCGGATGCCCAGGATGTGCACGCCCTCCAGGGCGGCCGCGAGGGCTAGACCGTCGAGCGCCTTCGGCAGGCGGGTGACGTTGGAATAACCCGCCTGCGCGAACAGGGCCGCGGCGCTCTCGCTGACGCCCTCCAGCAGGAGGACGCGGACCTTGTCGCGCGGCAGGGAGAAGCGGGGGGTCATCTGTGGTGTCCCGTCTGGCGGCCGCCGGCCGGCGCGGCACCCAAGCGACTGATCCGCAACGACAACGCCCGATCCATCGGGCCCGTCCGATCCGGCCTCCATGTACCGCAGACGGCGATCGGCGTCGACCCCCGTTCCCCGCGCGGCGGAGTTGGAGCGGTCAGTAGAGCTCGCAGTGCCAGTCGGCGAATCCCCCGGTCGGCCCGCCGCCGGCCCTGAGCTCGCGGATGCGGCGGGCGTCGGCGCGGAACTGGCCGGGCGCCACGCCGAAGGCGGCCTTGAAGGCCCGGCCGCAGTGGCTCTCGCTGGCGAAGCCGAGGTCGAAGCTGAGGGACGCGACGCTACGCGTCTCGCTCGGCCGGCGCAGCGCGGCGCGCAGCCGTTCGAGGCGGCGCGCGGTGATCCGGCGCGCCACGCCGTCGACGGGCGCGAAGGCCCGGTAGAGCGTGCTGCGCGACAGGCCCACGCCCGCCGCCACGGCGTCGGCGTCGAGCAGGGGGTTGCCGAGGTGGGCGTCGATGAAGGCTTCGGCGCGGTCGCGC
>CAXTFP010000614.1:0-2194 GCA_964243135.1 uncultured Lichenihabitans sp. | reverse complement strand
CCTCGATGGTTCTCCGCGGGGTTAGGAGCGCGAGGGGTGGTTGTCAAACGCAGGCGACGCCGGGCCGCCCGATGTCTATTCTCCGGTGCGCCATCCGCCGCGGGGAGCCCGGCCCATGCTGACGTTGAACCCGAAGACCACGGCGCTGGTCCTGATCGACCTGCAGGCAGGCATCTGTTCGCTGCCGCTCGAACCCCACGGCGCCGCCGAGGTGGTGGCGCGCTGCGTGGCGCTCGGCCGCGCCCTGGCGGCGGCGGGTGGAACTGTGGTGCTGGTCAACGTCGACTACGCGGAGGGCTACGCCGACCGCCCGAACGGGCCCGTGGACACGCCGCTCCGCCTGCCCGAGGGCGGGCTGCCCGAGGGTTGGGCCGCGCTCGTCTCCGAGGTCGCGGCGCTCCCGGCACGGCTCCGCATCACCAAGCGCCAGCACAGCGCCTTCTTCGGCACCGAGCTCGACCTCCAGCTCCGGCGCAGGCGCGTCGACACGGTGGTGGTGGCCGGCCTCGCGACCAACTTCGGGGTCGAGGGGACGGCGCGCGACGCCTACAACCTCGACTACGCGGTCGTGATCGCGGCCAACGCCTGCAGCTCCACGGGGCCGGGCCTGCACGACTTCGCGGTGGTGTCCATCCTGCCGCGGATCGCCCGCGTGCGCGACGCGGAGGAGATCGCGGCGGCGCTGGAGCGGGGAGCCTGAAGCGCATCCGTGCCGCCCTTGCGCGCGGAACCGATCTGCGCCATCTAAGCCGCGGGAGGTTGGCGTGGGACGTTTCACCCGCCAACCGGGTCAGATCCGGAAGGAAGCAGCCCTAACGGGACCGAGCGGGTCCGCGTTCAGCCTCCCACTTCGCTCGGCCTGGAGGCTCCGCTTCGGCTGCGCCTTCCCTAACCCCCCAAGCGCCGTCCGCCGCGCGCGCCTCGCGAAGCGTCAGGGAACCCGCGTGTCGCTCGACAACACCTATCGGGTCCTGGCCCGCAAATACCGGCCGACCCACTTCGACGACCTAATCGGCCAGGAGGCGCTGGTCCGCACCCTGTCGAACGCCTTCGACCTCAGCCGCATCCATCAGGCCTATCTGCTCTCGGGCGTGCGGGGCGTCGGCAAGACCACCACGGCGCGCATCATGGCCCGCGCCCTGAACTACCATCGCCCCGCGCTGGAGGGCGCGCCCGCCATCGACGTCCCGACAATCCGCATGCCGGGCCTGGGCACCCATTGCCAGGCCATCATCGAGTCGCGCCACGTCGACGTGGTCGAGATGGACGCCGCGTCCCACACCGGCATCGACGACGTGCGCGAGCTGATCGAGGGGTCGCGCTACCGCCCCGTGATGGCCCGCACCAAGGTGTACATCATCGACGAGGTCCACATGCTGTCGAAGGCGGCCTTCAACGGGCTGCTGAAGACGCTGGAAGAGCCGCCGGACCACGTCAAATTCCTGTTCGCCACCACGGAAGTCGACAAGGTGCCGGTGACGGTGCGGTCGCGCTGCCAGCGCTTCGACCTCCGGCGCGTCGAGGCCGACGTGATGATGGCGCATCTGCGATCCATCTGCGCCCGCGAGGGCGTCGGCATCGACGACGAGGCCCTGGTGGTCATCGCCCGCGCGGCCGAAGGCTCGGTGCGCGACGCGCTGTCCCTGCTCGATCAGGCCATCGCCCACGGGGCGGCCCACGGCGACAGCACGGGACCGAGGGTCGCGGCCGACAGCGTGCGCGCCATGCTGGGGCTCGCGGACCGCACCCGCATCATCGACCTGTTCGAGGCCGTGATGGGCGGCCGTCTCGCCGAGGCTATGACGGGGCTGAAGCTGCTGCACGACAGCGGCGCCGACCCCGGCCACCTGATGTCGGACCTCGCCGATTTCGTGCACCTCGTCACCCGGCTGAAGCTCGTGCCCGGCGCCGCCCGCGACCCGGCCCTGACCGAGGAGGAGCGGCGCCGCGGCGGCGGCTTCGCGGCGGCGCTGTCGCTGCCCGTCCTCACCCGAACCTGGCAGTTGCTCGTCAAGGGCTTGGCGGACGTCAAGGACGCGCCTCGCCCGCTCCAGGCCGCCGACATGGTGCTGGTGCGCCTCGCCTACGCGGCCGACCTGCCGACGCCCGACGAGGCCCTGAAGCGCCTGATGGCGCTGCCGCCCGGCGACGCCCCGCCCGCCGCCCTATTCCCCGTGGCCGGGACGGCGCGGGA
>CAXTFP010000613.1:0-2197 GCA_964243135.1 uncultured Lichenihabitans sp. | reverse complement strand
CGACCGCGCCGAGGACGTTGGGGCGGCGGCGGTTCAGCACCGCGAAGCCGATCAGGGCGGCCGCCACCGCGTCGAGCAGCAGGGACGCGCCGGAGGACACGTCGCCCCGCCCGACCCGGGCCGCGACCGCGATGCCGCCGAGCGCGCCCAGCGCACCCGAGATCACGTAGGCGAGGGTGCGCAGCCGCGCGGTCGGCGCGCCGGCGAGCCGGGCCGCGAGGGCGTTGCCGCCCGTGGCGAAGAGCAGGCGGCCGATGCGCGTGTGTTCGGTGAGGAGGTGCAGCGCCAGCCCCACGCCGGCCATGAGCAGCACGGGCAGCGGCACGATGCCGAACAGCCGCGTGCGGCCGATGGCCAGGAAGGCGGGGTCGAAGGAGCCGGTCGCCGACGTGCCGTCGGACAGCACGAGGCCCGTGGCGATCGAGCGGCCGGCCGTGGGGATGAGCTGCAGGCCGGTCAGCAGGAAGTTGACCGCCAGCGTGGCCAGCAGGTCCGGCACCCCGAGCCACAGGATCAGGGCGCTGTTGGCGAGGCCGACCGCCGCCCCGAAGGCCAGCACGAGGACCACCGTGGCGAGGGCGGGCTGGTGCCACACCACCATGGCGTAGCTCGACGCCATGACGCTCGCGGCCGCGACCGCGCCGATCGACAGGTCGAAGCCGCCGACCGCCAGCGTCACCGTCACCCCGGCCGCGAGGATCGCCACGACGGAGACGGCCTGCAGCACGCTCATGACGTTGGCGAGGTTGAGGAAGGCGGGCTCGGCCGCGCCGAAGCCGGCCAGCATGGCGGCCAGCACGACGAAGATGGCGCCGGCCCGCGCCCCGCGCGCGATCCGGTCGCGGTGGAGCCGGCTCGGCCGGGGCGCCCCGGCGGCGGATCGGAGCGAGGCGGTCACGGGCGGGCGCCGCTGCTCGGGCGCGCGTCGGGTGACAGCGCCCCGCGATCCATGAACAGGATGCGGTCCGCCACCTCCAAGGCTTCCCCGGCATCGCTGGTGGCGATGAGGGTCGCGGCCCGCCTGTCGGCGCGGATCGCCGCCACGATGTCGGCCCTGGCGCCGACGTCGACACCCTGAAACGGCTCGTCGAGCAGCAGCACGTCCGCGGGTTCGGCCTGCCAGCGGGCCAGCACGGTCTTCTGCTGGTTGCCGCCCGACAGGGCGTCGAGCCGGGCGCGGGGGCCCGGAGCCCGGATGGCGAGCCGGCGGATGGCCGCCAGCCCTTCCCGCTCGTCGCGGTCGCCGCGCAGCAGGCCCGAGGGGTACCAGCGGGCGAGGTGGGGCAGCGCGATCGTGCCCGCCACCGTGCCGCCGGGCCAGTCCGACGGCACGAAGGAGGTGCGATGGCGGTCCTCGGCCGCGAGGGCGACGCCGGCCGCGATGGCGGCGGCGGGACCGGCGGGCCGATAGGGGCGCCCCCACAGCGCCATCGTACCGGCGGCGGGCGCATGCACCCCGAACAGGGTGGCGAGCAGCCGGCTCTTCCCGGCGCCGAGCGGGCCGGTGATCGCCACGACCTCGCCCCGCCGCAGGGAAAAGTCGATGCCGGGGCCGTCGGGCGACAGGCGCAGGCCCGCGACGTCGAGCGTCACCGGCCCGAGGTCGGGCGGCGGCTCGCCGCGGTGCGCCGCCAGGGGCCGGCCGATCATCGCGGTCACGGCGCGCTCGAAGTCGACCGGCGCCGCCTGCTCGTCGATGATGCGGCCGCCCCGGAGCACCGCGACCCGGTCGGCCAAGCGCTTCAGGTCGGCGGTCCTATGCGAGATGTACAGGATGGCGAGGCCCCGCGCCCTGAGCGCGTCGAGCAGGCCGAAAAGGTGAGCGGCCTCGCGGTCCGAAAGGCTGGCGGTGGGCTCGTCCAGCACGAGCAGGCGGGCGTCGGCCGACAGGGCGCGGGCGATCGCCACCAGTTGCCGGTCGGCGGGCTTGAGGTCGCCGAAGTCGGCGTCGAGCGGCAGGTCGAACCCCGCCCGGCCGGCGACGCGCGCGGCGACGCGGCGGAGGCCGGCGCGCGACACGAAGAGCGGCGAGCGCCGGTCCGCCAAGTGGTCGAGCACCAGCGCGTCCGCGACGGTGAGGCCGGGCACGCCGGCGCGGTCCGTGGCCTGATGGACGAACGCGATCCCGGCGCGCCGCGGCTCGGCCGGCGTCGCCGGCGCGAAGCTCCGTACGTCCAGCGCCATGGCGCCGGCGTCG
>CAXTFP010000612.1:0-2199 GCA_964243135.1 uncultured Lichenihabitans sp. | reverse complement strand
GCGCCGGAGTTTGCCATCGAATCGTGGACAGGCTTCCTCGCGCCGGCCGGAACGCCGCGGGCCATCGTCAATAAGCTGAGTCATGAGATTTCGGCGGTCCTAATGATGCCAGAGGTGCGGGAGCGGCTGACAACCCTCGGGGTGGACGTCGTGACCCAGTCCCCGGACGAGTTCTCGAAGTTCGTGGTCAACTCGGTCGTTACGTTCACGGCGCTGACCAAGGCGGCTGGCATTGAGCCACAGTAGCTTCAGTCGCGCTGGCCGCCTCATACGCGCCCGGTGCCGGCCTATGGCGTCCATGCCTGCAAAACCACCGAACCCGTGAGCTCTCGTTGACTCCCGTGCATCGGTAAATCTACTCTTCAGTAAATAGCAAAGATCACCGGGAGGGAGCCATGGAGCTCGAGGCCAGCGCGATGACGCGCGTGATGCGACGCCTGGTTCCGCTGCTCGTGCTTGGCTACTTCGTTGCCTATATCGACCGGGTCAACCTCGGCGTCGCCGCGCTGACGATGAACAAGGCCCTGGGCTTCTCCCAGACCGTGTTCGGCCTCGGTGCCGGCATCTTCTTCGCGGGCTACTTCTTGTTCGAGGTGCCGTCGAACCTGCTGCTGCACAAGTTCGGCGCCCGCCGCTGGATCGCCCGGATCATGCTGAGCTGGGGCGTCATCTCGGGTTGCATGGCGCTGGTCCAGGGTGAGACCAGCTTCTATGTCGTCCGCCTGCTGCTCGGCATCGCCGAGGCCGGCTTTTTCCCCGGCGTGATCCTGTACCTCGCGTCCTGGTTTCCCGAGGCCGAGCGCGGGCGCGTGATCGGCTACTTCTACTTTGGCCTGCCGCTGGCTCTGGTGCTGGGCAACCCTTTGGGCGGGCTGCTGCTCGGCCTCGACGGCGCGCTGGGCCTCCACGGCTGGCAGTGGCTGTTCCTCGCCGAGGGCGCCGCGGCCTCGCTGGTAGGGGTGTTGGCCTTCCTCGTGCTGGTGGACCGGCCGGAGGACGCGGGCTGGCTCGAGGCCGGGCCCAAGGCGGCCCTGGCGCGCGCCATCGCCGGTGAGGAAGAGGCCAAGCGGGCGGCGGGCGACGTGTCGCTCAGGCGCGCCTTCACGGACCCCGGCGTGCTGCTGCTGATCGGCATCTACACGCTGATCCAGGTCGGCGCCTACGGACTCGCCTTCTCGCTGCCCAACACGGTGGGGGCGCTGCTCGGCGTGAAGGTGGGGCCGCTGGTCGGGCTCGTATCGGCCGTGCCCTGGAGCGTCGCCCTGGTGGCCATGGCGGTGCTGCCGGACCGGGCCGTCAAGGCGGAGCGCGAGCGGCTCTTCGCGGCCGTGCTGCTCCTCGCCGCGGGGGCCGGGCTGGCGGTCGCCGAGACGGCCTCGCCCGCCCTCGCCATCGCGGCGCTGAGCGTGACGGCCGCGGGGCTGACGGCCGCGCAGCCGATCTTCTGGACCTTTCCCACGGCGCGGCTCGGGGGAGCTGCGGCGGCGGGCGGCATCGCGCTGATCTCGTCGGTCGGCAACCTCGGCGGCTTCGTGGCGCCGAACCTCCGGGTCTGGGCCGAGCGCGCCACCGGCCTGCCGGCCGCGGGCTTCTATGCGCTCGCGGCCTCGACCGCGATGGCCGCGGCCCTGCTGATGACCCTGCCGAAGAAACGAAGATGAAGGGGATGGGATCCCAAAGGGCTCGCCCTTTGGCGGGTTTCAGGGCGGAGCCCTGAATGAAATAAAGTAGAGCTTCTTCAGGGCTCTGCCCTGAAACCCGCAAAAGGCCGGGGGCCTTTTGAAACCAGATCTATTGTACTCTCTTCAGTCATTCGGATAATGGCACGCCGCGACGCGGCCGTCGCCGACATCCCGCAGGAGGGGCGGCTCGACGCGGCAGCGGTCCTGCACCTTGGGGCAGCGGGTGTGGAAGCGGCAGCCGGGCGGCGGGCGCAGCGGGCTCGGCACGTCGCCGCGCAGCACGATGCGCTGCCGCCGCGCTTCCCCGGCCTGCGCCACCGGCACGGCCGATAGCAGGGCCTCGGTGTAGGGGTGGCGCGGCCCGGTGAAGAGCGCGCGCGTGCCCGCCACCTCGACGATGCGGCCGAGATACATGACGGCGACGCGGTCGCACACGTGTCCCACCACGGCGAGGTCGTGGCTGATGAACAGCACGGTCAGCGACAGCCGGCGGCGGATCTCCACCAGCAGGTTGACG
>CAXTFP010000611.1:0-2206 GCA_964243135.1 uncultured Lichenihabitans sp. | reverse complement strand
TGGCCGTGATGCCCCAGCCCGTGCGCTTCAGCGCCCCCGCCGACGAGGTCGACCTCGGGGCGCCCGGCCTCGGCCAGCACACGGACGAGGTGCTGGGCGCGGAGCTCGGCCTCAGCGCCGCCGACTGCGCGGCGCTGCGCAGCCGCGGCGTGATCTGATGGCGGCTCGGAGCGACGGCCTCGTGAGGGTGGCGGTGGTCGGGGCCGGCACCATGGGGGCCGGGATCGCGGGCGTGTTCGCGGCTCACGGCCACCGCGTGTCGCTGTATTCACGCGGCGAGCGGACGCTGGAGACCGCGAGGGCCGTCGTCGAGGGGATCGCGGGGCCGGGCGCCGCCGTCTCCTACACGACCTCGCTCGACCGCTGCGTGGCGGGGGCCGATATCGTCAGCGAGAACGTCGCCGAGGAACTCGCGCTGAAGCAGGAGCTCTTCGCCGCGATCGAGCGCGGCGCGGCGCCCGACGCCCTCCTGACCACCAACACGTCGAGCGTGCCGATCGGCGCCGTCGGCGCGCGCATGCGCCACGCGGACCGCCTGCTCGGCCTGCACTGGTTCAATCCCCCGGCCGTGATGCCGCTGGTCGAGATCGTGCGCGGCCCGCTCACCTCGGATGCGGCGGTGGCCCGCGCCCGCGCGCTGTCCGCGGCGCTGGGCAAGGAGGCCATCGAGGTCGCCCTCGATATCCCGGGCTTCGTGGTCAACCGCCTGCAATATGCGCTGCTGCGCGAAGCGCTGCACCTCGTCGAGGAGGGTGTGGCGTCGATCGCGGACGTGGACCGGGCCGTGGAAACCACGCTGGCGCCGCGCTGGTCCGCCGCCGGCCCCCTGCGCCTCATGGACCTCGCGGGCCTCGACACGGTCGAGAAGGTGTCGGCCGTGCTGATGCCGGCGCTGAGCCGCAGCGGCGCCGTGCCGCCCCTCGTGGCCAGGCTCGCCGCCGAGGGGGCCTTCGGGGCGAAGAGCGGGCGCGGCTTCTACGATTGGACGGCCGAGGGCGTGGAGGCCGCCAAGCGCGAGCGCGACGCCACCGTGCAGCTCCTCCGCGACAGGCGGCACCGATGACCGAGGGATCCGTCCGCAGCGAGGCGCGCGGGGCCGTGGGCCTCGTCACCCTCGACCGCCCGGCCAAGCGCAACGCGCTCGACCGCCCGATGCTGGACGGGCTGGTCGCGGCGCTGCGCGCCTTCGACGCCGATCCGGCGGTGCGCGCCGTCGTGATCGCGGGGGACGAGCGAGCCTTTGCGGCCGGCGCCGACATCGGGGCGCTCGGCGACGCCGACCCGATCGCGCTCTACACCAGCGGCTTCAGCGAGAAGTGGGACGAGGTGGCGGCGATCACGACCCCGCTGGTCGCGGCGGTGTCGGGCTACGCGCTCGGCGGGGGGCTCGAACTGGCCCTGATCTGCGACATCGTCGTGGCCGACCGCAGCGCCGTGCTCGGCCTGCCCGAGGCCCAGATCGGCACGATCCCGGGCGCCGGGGGGACGCAGCGCCTCGTGCGCGCCGTGGGCAAGTCCATGGCCATGGAGATGATCCTGGCCGGCCGGCGCCTCGACGCCGACGAGGCCCTCCGGGCCGGCCTCGTCAGCACGGTGGCGGAGGCGGGCGGGGCACGGGCCGCGGCCGAAGCCATCGCGGGGAGCATCGCGCGGGCCGCCCCGCTGGCCGTGACGGGCGCTAAGGCCGCGATCCTGGCGAGCTTCGAGACCGGCCTCGGCGCCGGCATCCGCTACGAGCGGACGCTGTCCGCCCTTCTCGCTGCCAGCGCCGACCGCAATGAGGGCCTGCGCGCCTTCAAGGCCAGGGCCGTGCCGCGCTTCGAGGGGCGGTGAAGGCGCGGGGGGAGACGGCTCTCACGGGATCCCGAGCTGATATGCCTCCCTGGACGGGAGTCCAAAGGGCGAGCCCTTTGGCGGGTTTCAGGGCTCCGCCCCACAGGCGCTGGGACAGCCTGTCGACACGTTGCATCGAGGTCAATTTTGGGGCGTCGATGCAACTTTCATCGACGCTGCCGGTGGCGCAGAACGGCTTCGCGTCCGTCCTGGCCCTTCTGCCCGGCACGTTGGATCTCGACGCTCCGGTGCTGGACACGGAGGCGATCCAGCGTCGGCGGGCGATCCGCAGCGGAGGCGACCTGTTGCGCCTGGGGCTGGCCGGGGAGCCGGGCGACCGCTCCTTGCAGGAACCGGCCGCGTGGGCGGGCAC
>CAXTFP010000610.1:0-2211 GCA_964243135.1 uncultured Lichenihabitans sp. | reverse complement strand
AGACCAAGTCGCGACGCGGGCCAGGAGGTCATCTTGCGCACCGCCTCTTCGACGCTGAACAGTCCCCGATCGCGCCCGTAATGGCCGATCACCCGCGGGAACGTGCCGTAGGCTCGGGGATGGGGCAGGCCGACCGCGTCCGTCTCCCCCAGCCGAGACGAGGCCGCGGCGTCGGTGCCGATGCTGATCCAGGGTTGCCGTAGCGCGAGCTCGACGTCGCGCTCGTCCATCAGGAAATAGAGCGCCAGCGCGCGCCGGGGCAGCGCCGCCAGCGCAACGTCCCATGCCGCATCGGCCGGATCCCGGCCCAGCGCCCGGCCGATCGCGGCGAAGCTCTGGCCGCGGAACCTGTCGTATGCCGGACTGTAGGCGTTCGCGAGCACGACGTGGTCCCAGCCACCGGCCGCATAGACCAGGTTGGACCAGCCGGGCTGCGGGCCCGCGGCGACCTCCCGCCTGAGTGCCGCCCGGACCTTCGGGTCGCGCAGGCGGCCCCACCCCGCGGCCTCCCCATCGGCGAAGACGTGGGTCGGAACGGTGGCCTCCACGCCGGTACCACCGGCCACGTAGGGATACATGTCTGCGGCCACGTCGATGCCGCGCGCCCTCGCTGCGCCGATGTGCGCGATCATCTCGGGCATGAGCCTGCCGGCGAGCGGCTGGTAGGCCGCTTTCAGGTGAAAGATCTCCACCTTGACCCCAGCCTCCTCACCGATCCTGACCGCCTCGTCGATTCCCGCGAGCACCTTGTCGCTCTCGTCGCGCATGTGGCTGGCGTAGAAGCCGCCGCACCGGCCCGCCGCCCTGGCCAGCGCGACGAGGTCCTCGGTCGACTGGAACGCGTCGGGCGGATAGATCAGCGCCGTGCCGATCCCGAACGCTCCCGCCCGCATGGCGGTCTCGACGAGCCCCTGCATGGCGGCCAGCTGCGCCGTCGAAGGCCGGCCCGCCCTGTCGCCCATGACCGCAACTCGAGCCTGTCCTGCGCCATAGTAGGTCCCGAAGTTGACCGCGATGCCCTGCCGCCCGAGCCGCTCGAAGTAGGCCGGGATCCCTGCCGCGGGGACGGGCGTGCCGCCCTCGCCCGCGATCAGCGTGGTCACCCCCATGAGCAGCTTGTTGTCGGCACCTCCGCTTTTGAGCAGTCCCTCGCCCGACTGGTCCATCACGTCGATGAAGCCGGGTGCCACGTCGAGGCCGCGCGCGTCGATCTCCTCCGCGCCCCGCCCCGTCACCCGCCCGATCCGCACGATGCGGCCTCGGTTCACCGCCACGTCGGCGGCGACCCAGGGATTTCCCGCGCCGTCGAGGACGTGCCCGCCCCGGATGACCAGATCATAGGCGGGCCGGAGCGCTGGCGCTGCGCCCAGCGTCAGCATGGCCGCCAGCGCGGCCAGACCTCTCACTGGGGCTTCACCGGAGTGAAAAGCAGATCCTGGTAGTCGAAGGAGAAGTCCGCCGTGGGCGAAACGGGCCTCATCGTCACCCGTTCGACGCGGCCCTGCGCGTCCAGGCCGAAGGTGACGTAGGCGGGCTCGATGCCCTCGTCGTCGAACCGAGCCACGAAGCTGTCGTACTGGAAGTGGACGAGCCGGCCGATCATGCGCGGCGTGTTCGTGAAGTCGACCTTTAATCCCCTGGGACCCTGACCAACTACGATCTTTCCGTACCACGGATCCTCATAGGTTCCCTCGTAACGGGCAAGCGGCAGGGACGGACCGATACCTGCCGGGGTGGCCGCCGTCTGCTCGACCTCGGTCGCGGCGGCGGTCAACCGGCGCTTCACAAAGGCGGAGTAGCGCGCCGGCCAGTCCTGGGCGGGCAGGCCGAGATAGTGATCGATCAGCTCATACATCAACCCCATGCGGGTGGGGGCGTCCTCGCTGTTCTGGGTGATCGCGAATCCGACGTTCCTCTCGGGGATCAGCACCACCACCGTCGTGTAGCCGAAGACGCCTCCGGAGTGCCACACGATCCTGGCGCCCCGATAGTCGCGCACCTCCCATCCCAACCCATAGGTCTGGAAGGTGGCCTGCGTGCCGGCGAGTTCGGGCGGCGCGGGCGAGATTGGCTCGATCGTATGCGGCTTCCACATCTCGGCCGACTGGGCTTCGCTGAACAGCCGGCCTCCTCCGGGGAGGGCGCCGTGCGCGAGCTGGATCTGCAGCCAGCGCGCGAGATCGTTCGCCGACAGGGCGGGCAGGCCGGCCG
>CAXTFP010000609.1:0-2213 GCA_964243135.1 uncultured Lichenihabitans sp. | reverse complement strand
GATCATCGGCCAGGGCCTGTCGATCGCGCTGCGCGACGTCCGCCTCGTCGCCGACGTCGTGCGCGCCGACCCGGACCGGTCGGTGGCCGCCTTCGCGCCGTACGTGGCCGAGCGGCGCGAGCGGACGCAGCGCTGCTTCCCCGCCGCCCAAAACCCGGCCGATCCGCCCGCCCGCGATCCGGGCGACGGCGACGACTGACCGCGCGGCGGTCGGCCCGTCAGGCCGCCTCCGCCGCCAGGGTCTCCAGCACGCGCGCGCCCGGCCAGGGACGTCGCAACCAGGCTTCCGCACGGCCAGGCCGACGCACCGCCTCGGCCAGGCGCTTGCGGTAGCGCGCGCGGGGCACCTCGACGGCCCCGAGGGTCGCGAGGTGCGGCGTGACGAATTGCGTGTCGAGCAGCCAGTAGCCGCTGTCGCGCAGGCGGGCCGCGAGATGGAGCAGGCACACTTTGGAGGCGTCCGTCCTGCGGTGGAACATGGACTCGCCGAAGAAGGCCGCCCCCAGCGCCACGCCGTAGAGCCCCCCCACCAGCTCGCTCCCCTGGTAGGCCTCGACCGTGTGGGCGTGGCCCATGTCGAACAGCGCCCGGTAGAGATGGCGGATGCGCGCGTTGATCCAGGTCTCGGGCCGGTCTGGCGCCGCCGCGGCGCAGCCCTCGATGACGGCGTCGAAATCGCGGTCCACGAGCACGCTGAACCGGTCCTGCCGGACCACCTTAGCGAGGGAGCGCGACACGATCATGCGGTCGAGCGGGAAGATGCCGCGCTGCTCCGGGTCGAGCCAGAAGAGCGAGGGGTCTTCCGCCCCCTCCGCCATGGGAAAGAGGCCGATGGAATAGGCGCGCAGCAGGACCTGCGGCGTGACGGCCGGGGGCTGTCTCGGATGTGCCATGGAGCTAAGGTGGCGCGGGCGCCACCTCGCGGCAAGCCGAAGGACCCGTATGCGTCTCAGTGCGGGGCGAGGCCCACCGCTGCGGCCGCGGCCTTGACCAGCGTGACGTCGACCAGCGCCGCGGCGGCCCAGGCCGAGACGAGCCCGAGCGAGGGCACGGCAGTCGGCGCGCCCGCCAGCGATCGGAGCCAGGCGGCGGAGCGCCCGGCGGCCGGAGGCTCGGCCTCGACGCCGCGGGAGAACAGGGCCGGGACGGTGTGGGGATGCCGGAGAAGGACGGACATGGCGAACTCCTGTCCGAGGACCCTAGGCCGCATCCCCTTGCCGCCCGGTCAAGTGCCGCTCGGGAAAACCGTTGATCTCCGTTCACCGTGAGGCGCATAGCGTCCAGGCGTGAAGCCGCTGAGGTGGGACGGTTCGATGACACAGGGTGAAGCGGGCACGGCCGGGGACGCCGCGTCGACGGCGGCGCACGACAAGGTGCTGATCGTCGACTTCGGCTCGCAGGTCACGCAGCTCATCGCCCGCCGCGTGCGCGAGGCCGGGGTCTATTGCGAGATCGTGCCCTTCGACAGGGCCGAGGCCGCCATGGCCGGCCACGCCCCGAAGGCCGTGATCCTGTCGGGCGGCCCGGCCTCGGTGCCCGACGAGGGCTCGCCCAAGGCCGCGCCGGCGATCTTCGCGGCCGGCCTGCCGGTGCTGGGCATCTGCTACGGCCAACAGGCCATGGCACATGCGCTGGGCGGCCGCGTCGAGGGCGGCCACCACCGCGAGTTCGGCCGCGCCGACGTGGAAGTCTCGGCCGCGAGCCCGCTGACCGACGGATTGTGGGAGCCCGGCGCCCGCCACCCCGTGTGGATGAGCCACGGCGACCGCATCACGGAGCTGCCGGAGGGTTTCCGCGTCGTCGCTTCCAGCGAGAACGCACCCTACGCGGTCATCGCCGACGAGGCGCGGCGCTTCTACGGCCTCATGTTCCACCCCGAGGTGGTGCACACGCCGGACGGGGCGCGGCTGATCGAGAACTTCCTGTTCCGCGTCGCGGGCGTGAAGGCCGACTGGACCATGGCGGCCTTCCGCGAGGAGGCGATTGCCCGCATCCGCGCGCAGGTGGGCTCGGCGCGGGTGCTCTGCGGTCTGTCGGGCGGGGTCGATTCGGCGGTGGCCGCGGTGATGATCCACGAGGCCATCGGCGACCAGCTCACCTGCGTGTTCGTCGACCACGGCCTGCTGCGCGCCGGGGAAGCCGCCGAGGTCGTGGGGCTGTTCCGCGACCATTACAATATCCCGCTGGTCCACGCCGACGCCTCCGACACCTTC
>CAXTFP010000608.1:0-2220 GCA_964243135.1 uncultured Lichenihabitans sp. | reverse complement strand
TCACCATCCCGCCGGGCGCGCCCTTCCTCGTGACGCTGTCGGACGCGCTGCTCGACGGCACGCTGGTTCCGGGCTTCTCGCGCGACGCCGGCCCGCTCGGCCTCGCGGCCGCCACGATCTTCGTGCCGACGCGCCGCTCGGCCCGGGCGCTCGGCGCCACGATGGCGTCGCGCCTCGGCGGCGCCTCGGCGCTGCTGCCCCGCATCGTGCCGCTCGGGGCGCTCGACGACACGGAACTCTTGTTCGAGGAGCCCGGGCCGGAGGGGGACGGCTTCGGCGCCGAGCTCGACGCCGGTCTGCCGCTGGCGCTGGGCCCGGTCGCGCGGCGCATGCTGCTGACGCGGCTCATCCTCGCCTGGGGCGAGGCCGTGCGCCACGCCATCGTGGCGGTCGAGCCCGACGGGCGGCGGACCACGCGGGCCGAGGAGCCGCTGCTCGTCGCCACCTCGCCGGCCGACGCCTGGCACCTGTCGGGCGAGCTCGCGACCCTGATCGACGAGCTCGCCATCGAGGGCGTCGCGTGGCACCACGTCGAGCCGCTGGGCACGGACGAGTTCGACCGCTACTGGCGCATCACGCTCGACTTCCTCGACGTCGCCATCACGCAATATCCGGCCATCCTGGCGAGCCTCGACCGCGTCGACGCCGCGACCCGGCAGATCGCCCTCATCGACGCCGAATGCGAGCGCCTGATGAGCGGCCCGTCGCGCGGCCCCGTCATCGTGGCGGGATCCACCGGCACCAACAGCGCCACGGCGCGGCTCATCGCGGCCGTGTCGTCGCTGCCGCAGGGCGCCGTGGTGCTGCCGGGGCTCGACCAGTCGCTCGACGACGCGTCCTGGCGGCTGATCGGCGGCGTCGGCACCGGCGGGAGCGAGGCCGACCCCATCGCCGGCCACCCCCAGGAGGCCCTGCGCCGGCTCGTCGACGCCCTCGGGGTCGACCGGGCCGCCGTGCGCCCCCTTGGCGCCGTGCCGCCGGAGCTGGATGCCCGCGGCCGGCTCGTCGGCGAAGCGCTGCGCCCGGCCGCCACGACGGACCGCTGGCGCCACATCGCCCTCGACGTCGAGGCGGCCCTGCGCGGCGTCACCCTGATCGAGGCCGCGGACGAGAACGAGGAGGCCCGCGCCATCGCGGTGGCGCTGCGCGAGGTGCTGGAGGGCACCGGCACGGCCGCCCTGGTGACGCCCGACCGCGAGCTCGCGCGGCGGGTGCGCGAGGAGCTGACGCGCTGGGGCGTCGACATCGAGGAGTCGAGCGGCGAGCCGCTGGGCCAGACGCCGGCCGGCGCGCTGGCGCGGCTCGTGCTCGACTGCGCGCTGAAGGAGCTGGCGCCCGTCGAGATCCTGGCCCTGCTGCACCACCCGGACCTGAGGCTCGGGCGGGCGCGCGGCGAGGTGATCCGCGCGGCGCGCCACCTCGAACTCGCGGTGCTGCGCGGCGTGCTGCCCCCCCGCGCGATGGGCGACCCTGAGGCGCTGATCGCGCAGGCCCGCGCGCGCCGCGACGCCCCCCACGCTCCGCACGAGCTGCGCATCATCCCGCAGGCCGAATTCGAGAGTCTCGGCCTGTTCCTGCGCGACCTCCTGGCGGCGCTGGCCCCCCTGCGCGCCCTGCCCCGCACGGCGCCGCTGCCCGCCTGGCTCGACGCGCACGAGCGGGTGCTGGCCGCGCTGGCGCGGGACGAGGCGGGCGAGGTGTCGCTCGCCGGCGCCGGCTTCAGCGTGCTCGGCGCCCTGTTCGAGGAGCTCGACGCCGCCGCCGACCCGGCCATCACGCTCGACTGCCCCGGCTACGGGGCGATGTTCGACCGGCTCGCGGCCGAGACGCCCGTGCGCGGCCCCAACCGCAGCCACCCGCGGCTGAAGATCCTCGGCCTGCTCGAAGCCCGGCTGCTGTCGGCCGACCTGATGGTGCTGGGCGGGCTCGACGAGACCGTGTGGCCGCCCGCCGCCCGGCAGGACCCCTTCCTCAACCGCCCCATGCGGGCGGCCCTGGGCCTGACGCCGCCCGAGCGGCGCCTCGGCCGCACGGCCCACGACTTCGAGATGGCGCTGGGCCAGCCCCGGGTGGTGGTGACGCGGGCGAGGAAGCGCGGCGGCTCGCCCACCGTGCCGTCGCGCTTCCTCCAGCGCCTGGAGGCGGTCGCGGCCGAGGGGCTCGACGGGCCGCGGGCGCGGGGCGAGCTCACCCTCGGCTACGCCCGCGCGCTCGACCGGC
>CAXTFP010000607.1:0-2220 GCA_964243135.1 uncultured Lichenihabitans sp. | reverse complement strand
GTTCGAGCGGATCGTCATCTTCGACAACCGGGCCGTGAGCGCGAGCGCGAAGCCCGCGGCGAGGATTCTGTTCATGGTCGTCTCCGGATGTCAGGGGCGGTCGGGGCCGGGACCCCTCGGGCCCGGACGGGGTGGGGCGGAAGGGGCCAGGACGTCGGTGCGGCCGTCGCCGTGCTGGATGGCGACCGCGTGGATGAAGCCGTGCTCGAAGCGGCCCTGGACCGTGACGGTCTCGGCCTGGGCCACCAGCCGTCCCCCCTCGCCCCGCGGGCCGGTCTCGACCAGGGCGCGGCCGCTGTCGTCCTGCACGACGAACTCGCCGCCGAACAGCTCGGCCACCTGGCCCTTGACCGCGACGGGGTTCCCGTCCCGCATCGCGCCGACCGGTCCGGGCACCAGGGCCACGAAGGTCACGGGCCGCGCCCGCTGGGCCAGGGCCGTGGCGCCCGCGCCGACCGCGAAGGCGCCGATGATCGCGGCCGCCACGGCGGCGTGCGGGGAGGGTCTCGGCGGCCTGGGCCTCGGCCTGGGCTGGGATCCGTCGGTGCTGGTCATGGGGCATCTCCTGCGTGGCCTTCGATGGCCCCGTCATAGCCATGGGCGCGCAACCCAGGCTGAAGCCGGCCGTTCAGCTTGCGTTTAAGCTCCGCCTCTATCGCGGTGCCGGCGAAAGGTGGCCCCGCATGCGCGTTCTCCTGGTCGAAGACGATCGGTCCCTGTCCGAGGCGGTCGCCCGCCACCTGCGGGCCGAAAGCTTCGTCGTCGACGTGGCGGCCAACGGCGAGGACGGCCAGCACCTCGGCGAGACCGAGCGGATCGACGCCGTCGTGCTCGACCTCGGCCTGCCCCGCAAGGACGGGGCCTCGGTGCTGCGGGCGTGGCGCGCGGCCGGGCTGGCCTTCCCGGTGCTGATCCTGACCGCGCGGGACAACTGGTCCGACAAGGTTTCGGGCTTCAAGGCCGGGGCCGACGACTACTTGGTGAAGCCGTTCCGCGTCGAGGAGCTGGTGATGCGGCTGCGCGCCATGGTGCGGCGCGCGGCCGGCCACGCTTCGCCGCGGATCGCCTGCGGCCCCCTGTGCTTCGACAGCGGGGTCGGCACCTTCGAGCTCGACGGGTTGCCCCTGCGCCTGACGGGGCTGGAATGGCGCGTCCTGTCCTGCCTCACCCTGCGGGTGGGCCACGTGGTCGAGCGCCTGGACCTCTTGGAGCGCGTCTACGACGGCGACGCGGACGTGGAATCGAACTCGCTGGAGGTCATCGTGGCGCGGCTGCGGCGCAAGATCGGGCGCGACCTCATCAGGACCGTCCGGGGCCGCGGCTACAGCCTGTCGGCGACGCCTTGAGCGGGATGCCGGCCTCGCTCGGAGCGAGGCTGACCCTGCTGGCCACGGCCGTGATCCTCGCGGCCCTGCTCCTGACCGGGATCGCCATGGACGTCGCCCTGCGCCGCTTCATCCAGGGGCAGGTGGACGGCCGCCTCGACACCCAGATCCTGACCGTGACGGACGCGCTGCGGTTGGGGCCGGACGGCGTCCCGCGGCTCGAACGCAACGTCGACGGGCCGCCCTTCGACCGCCCCGGCACGGGATGGTCCTGGGAGGTGCTGCCGCGCGACGGCGGAGCCCCGCTCCTGCGCTCCGCCTCGCTCGGCACCGGGCGCGTGGCGCTCGACGATCTCGAGCCGGGCGCGGGCGGGGGCCCGCATCCCTGGACGGCCGAGGGGCGGGGCCCGCCCGGCGAGCCGCTGCGCGTGCGCGTGCGGCGCGTGCCGGTGGGCGCCACCTCCGTCACGGTGGCGGCTTCCGCGCCCCTGCGGGCGCTGGCCGACCCGCTGCGCGAGATCCTGACGCCCCTCGTCGTCACCCTCGTCCTGCTCGCGCTCGGCCTGATCGGGGGCGTGGCCGTGCAGGTGCGGCTCGGGCTCCGGCCCCTGGCGCGCCTGCGCGCCGAGCTCCACCGGGTGCGGACCGGGCAGGCCGAGCGCATCGAGGGGCCGCAGCCGAGCGAGGTGCGCGCCCTCGTGGACGAGCTGAACACGCTGCTCGAACAGAACGCCGCAAACCTGGAGCGCGCCCGCCGGCACGTGGCCAACCTCGCGCACGGGCTGAAGACGCCGCTGGCGACGCTGGCGCTGGCCCATGGCGAGCCCGGCGCCGACCCCGGCGGCCGCCTCCAACCCCTGGTGGCCGGCATGGACCGCCTGATCCGCCACCACCT
>CAXTFP010000606.1:0-2221 GCA_964243135.1 uncultured Lichenihabitans sp. | reverse complement strand
GTAGATCATCACCTTGACCTTGTGGCCCTTGAGGTCGTCCTCGAACTTGGCGACTTCGGAGGCCGAGGGCTCGCTGGCGTGCAGCACGGCCATCTGGAAGGCCTCGTTCTGCATGGACAGGCCGAGCAGCCCGGCCATGTAGCCGAACACGGGCTCGGAGGCCGTGACGGGCTGGCCGGCATACTTGCCCTTCATGACCGCGACCTTGGCGTCGACCGGCTTCAGGGACGCGTCGAAGGCGGCGGCGTTCTTCTCGAACTCGGCCTTGTGGGCGGGCTCCGCGGCGGCGAACTTCGCCGCCAGCTCCTTGGCGACCGCCGACATGGTGGCGGGGTCGTACCACAGGTGCGGATTGTCGCCGGACTTCTTGCCGACGAGGTCGGCCGCCACGATCTCGGCGCGCCCCGCCGCGGGGTCGGCCTTCAGCAGCTTGTCCATCCAGGGATCGTAGTCGGCGCCGTTGGCGATCGTCACCTTGGCGCCCTTGAGCGCGCGGGCCGTCGAGGGGTCCGCCTCGAAGAGATGCGGGTCCTGGTCGGGGTTCGACAGGATGCTGGTGACGGTGACGTATTTGCCGCCGACCTGCTTGGCGAGGTCACCGTAGAAGTTCTCGGCCGCCACGACGTCGATGCCGGCCGCGGAGGCGGCGGCCGGCAGGGCGGTGAGCGCGAGCAGCCCGGTGAGGAGAGCGGTCTTGAGGAGCGCCATCGGATCGGATCCCTGGTGTCGACGCCGGCGCGGCGTCATCTCCCCTGCTACGTTATAACCGTTTCGGTTACAATATACCCCTCATGGTCATCCCTCGGGCGAGGGTTGATGCGGCGGGCGGAACGGCTCACATAGGCCCCCGGAGAAGCGCGATGATCCAGGTGTCCGACGGTGTCGACGAGGGGCGGGACGACTGGTTCCGCCGCGTGGAAGCGTTGTGCGGCGAGCGCGGCGTGCAGCTCACCCCGTTGCGCCGGCAGGTGCTCGGCCTCGTGGCGCAGAGCCCCGCACCCCTCACGGCCTACGCGCTGATCGACGGGCTGGCACGCCTGCAGGGGCGGCCCGTGGCGCCCCCCACCGTCTACCGCACGCTGGATTTCCTGATCGAGAACGGCTTCGTCATCCGGATCGAGAGCCGCAACGCCTTCGCGATCTGCGACACGCCGGGGCACGACCACCACGGCATCCTGCTGATCTGCACCCGCTGCGGCACTGCCGACGAGGTGGACGACCACGACGTCGACGCGACCCTGTCGCGCCGCGCCGCGGCCTCGGGCTTCAAGATCGACAAGCAGATGGTGGAGCTCGAAGGCGTCTGCGGGCGCTGCCGCGCGGCCTGAAGGCACTCGGCGTCAGGCCGCCTCGTCCGCCACGGCGTCGCCCTCGGCCGGCACGGGCACGGAGGTGCTTTCCTCGATGGCGGCCTCCTCCTCGGCGTCGAGCCGGTCCCGCTCGGCCTCGTCGAGGCCGAATCGCGCCGCGACCTCGGGGGCGAAGCGCAGCATGTCGGGCCGCAGGCGGATCAGCGCGAGGTCCTTGGCCTTGGCCTCGATCATCACGTCGAAGTCGCGGTCCGCGATGCCGCGCATGAAGCCCATGAACTCGAACGGGTGCACGTAGTCGGCGTGGCCGGTCCAGATCGGCGCGACGTGCACGGTCTTCACCTTCTTGGTCTTCTTGTCCTTGCGCTTCAGCTCGCGCAGCTCGGTGCGCGGCGACGAGAAGTGGATCTTGGGGCGCACGCCGTCGGGCCAGGTGTCGAGCATCCGGCGCACCGTCGCGCCCATGTCGAGCCGCTCGGGGTTGAGGCACAGGAAGTGCTGATGGTCGAAGATCAGCCGCACGCCCGTGTGCTCGTGGATCCACAGAATGTCGGCGGCGCTGAAGCGGATGTCGTCGTGTTCCAGCACGAGGCGCCGCCGCACGGGCTCCGGCAGGGTGTGCCACGTCTCGACCCAGCGCGCGTCGCTGGCCTGCCGGTCGCCGTAGGTGCCCCCGACGTGGATCACCATCACGGCCTCGGGGCCGAGCTCCATCAGGTCGAGCATCTCGGCCTGGCTCGTGAGGTCGGCGGCGCTCTTGCGCACCAGCTCCGGGTCGGGGCTGTTCAGCACCACGTATTGCGACGGGTGGAAGGACAGCCGCAGCCCGAGCGCCCTCGCCTTCGCGCCGACGGCCGCGAGGTCCGAGGCGCTGTCCCGCACCATGGCGTGAAACTGCGGCATGTCCGGGT
>CAXTFP010000605.1:0-2239 GCA_964243135.1 uncultured Lichenihabitans sp. | reverse complement strand
CACTTGGCCCTGCCCGCCGAGCCGGCCGACGACGTCGCGCAGGCTCGCGCCGCGCCCGTCCAGCTCCGCGTGCCCCGTCAGGGCTCCGCCGACCCGCTCGTCGCCGCTGAGCCCGTCCGACAGTTGGGCGAGGTCGACCCGCGTCGCCGACAGGTCGGCGTGGGCATCGATCCCCTCGGCGCTCAGGGTCGCCACGGCGCGAGCCTTCACCAGCCCGCCGTAGCCGCCGGCCTCGTCGAGCGTCAGTTCGAGCCGGTCGCCCCGCACCAGGACGGCGCCCGCGACGTCCTCGGCCGTCAGCCGGCCGAGCCGGGCCGTCGCGGCCGAGATGCGCAGGTCGAGGTCGGTGCCGAAGGGGGAAGCGTCGAACCGGCGCCGATAGAGCGCGTCGAGCGCGGGGCCGTCCAGGCGGTCGCCCGCCAGGGCGTCGAGGTCGAGTAGGTCGGTCGCGAGCGTGCCGGCGAGGAGGCCGCGCCCGGCGTCGCGCCGCCACGCCAGCGTCCCCTCGAACCGGGCGCCATCGAGCCGGAGCAGGGCGTTCGACAGCGACAGGTCGTCGAGCTTCGCCACGAGGTCGCCGGCGACCTGGGCGCGGCGCGCCGCGAGCGCGACCGGCACGCCGTCGAGCGTGCGGAGTAGCCGCGGCAGGGTCGGGGTCGACAGGGACGCGCGGCCGGTGAACTGTTCCCGCTCCCCGCCTGACACGATGCCGTCCGCCGACAGGCTGAACAGGGGCGAATCTATCTGCAGCGCGGCCGCGGAGCCGGTGGGCGCGAAGGCGTCGGCGGCACGCTGGAGGTCGCCCGTGAACTGCACGGCATGGCCGCGCCACGTCGCCTCGCCCGACACGACGAAGGCGCCGCCCTCGCCCGCCCAGGCGAGCGACGCGTCGAGCCCCGTCGCCACCATGTCGGCGAAGGGCATGGCGGAGCGGGTTCGCAGAACGCCCGACCGCAGCCGGAGCTGGTAGGGGAGACCGGGGTCGCGCGCGAGCGGCTCCGCCGGACGCGCCGCGAGGCGATCGACGTCCAGCGTCACGGTGGGCTCGACGAGGGTCGTCGACGACAGCCGCCACGTGCCGCGCAACAGGCTCGGGATGTCGAGCTCGGCCTTGAGGAGGGGCGCGTCCACCAGAACGGCGCCGTCCCGCGCCGCCACGGTCAGCTCGGTCGCCTGGATGCGGGGGCGCGGCAGCAGCTTGAAAGTGACGGGGCCGACGACCCTGACGGTGGCACCCCCGGCGCGGGCCAGCCCGCCGCCGACCGCGTCCACGACGAGCGACCGCGCGATCCGCCAGGGCGTCGTCGCGGCCGCGAGCCCGCCGAGGAGCAGGGCCACCGCGAGCAGCTTGAGGAGTCTCGCCATCCTTCTCCGCCGTGCGGCGCGTCCGGGTTGCGGAAGGGTCCGCCCTTGTCCGGGTCCAGTGCAGAGCCCTGACGGACGATTTTGTCAAATCGACAGGTCGAACGGCACAAAGCGGAAAGATCGGGACATCTCCACCGAAGTTTTGCCCCCGTTCACGCGAAGCGCGAGCCTTACGGGATCCTTTCCGCCGAGTGCCTTCACCTTTGATAGCTCGGGAGCGCCGTCGAACTCGCGCCTGCCGCCTTACGGCACCTCGGCATCGAGCCGTTCGACGAAGCCCGCCACGGCGGCTTCGGTGCGGGCGCGGCGCAGGCGCTCCGCCGCGAGGATGGACAGCACGTCGCCCAGCGTCCGCTGAAGATCGTCGTTGACCAGAACGTAGTCGTAGAGCGTCCAGCGCGCGATCTCGTTGCGGGCGGCGTCGAGCCGTCGCGCGATCACCTCGGGCTTGTCCTCGGCCCGCCGCTCCAGCCGCGACCGCAGCTCGCGCATGGAGGGCGGCAGGATGAAGACTGTGGCGACATCGTCCCGCGCGCGGGCGCGGATCTGCTGCGCACCTTGGTAGTCGATGTCGAACAGCACGTCCCGGCCGGCCCGGAGCAGCGCGTCCACGGGCGCGCGCGGCGTGCCGTAGAAGTTGCCGTGAACTTCCGCCGATTCCAGCAGTTCGCCGGCATCGCGCAGCTCGCGGAAGCGGTCGGGCGTGAGGAAGTGGTAGTGGACGCCGTCGATCTCGCTCGGCCGCCGCGCCCTGGTCGTCACCGACACCGACAGGGTGAGGTCGACGTCTTCCTTCTGCAGCAGCATGCGGGTCAGCGTCGTCTTGCCGGCGCCGGAGGGCGACGACAGGATCAGCATGAGGCCGCGCCGCCGG
>CAXTFP010000604.1:0-2253 GCA_964243135.1 uncultured Lichenihabitans sp. | reverse complement strand
GCGCGCGGGTGCGCGCGGCCCACAGGTCGCGGTGGCGTGCAGCCGCGTCGGCCCGCTCGCACGCCGTCGCCAGCGCGATGCGGGCCTCGTCGAGGTCGCGGCGCAGCGCGCTCGTGCGCTCGCGCTCCTCCGCCAGGGCCGCGCGCAGCACCGCGGTCTCGATGCTGTCCGGGACGTCGGAGCGCGGGTGCTCTGCGGGGGGCGGGGCGGGGTCGGACGGGGCGGGAGGCATGGGGGCGGCCGTCGGCGTACCGAGTTCGGACCTCAGGCGCGCCACATCGAGGCCGTCCGCCCGTCCCGGCTCGCGGCGCCGGGGCGGGACGGCCGGCGCCGGGGGCGGGAGGCCCTCCTCCTCGGTGACGATGGCGTGGAGCGTGGCGAAGAGCGCGTCGCCCTCGATGCGGGCGAGGTCGAACCCGGTGCGGCCCGCGATGTCGTTCCACAGCGCGCGGCCGCGGGCCGAGCGGCCGATGAAGCTCATCGACCAGTGGGGAAAGCCGCGCTCGGCCACGGGCTCGCACTGCAGCACGCTCACGTCGCTGTGGCGCGGGTCGCACTGGATGCGCTCGAAGGTGGCCTCCACGGCGGCGCGCGGGCCTTCGAGCACCTGGGCGAAGGATCCCCCGTTGAACAGCAGCGCCCCCGTCACGCCGACGCGGGCGTTGTTGCGCCGCGAGGTCGCCAGCACCTCGGCCACGGCCGCCGCGTGGGCCTCCTCCGGGCCCGCGAGGAGATTTCGGCTCGTGTAGACCAGGCGGTAGAGATCGTTCATCGGAGCGGTTCCGAGGGGTCGTCGGTGGGGGTGACGGGCGGCGCGCCCCGCGCTTCGGCGTCCAGGATGCGCAGGATGTCGGCAGCCGGCACGGGCCGGCCGATGAGGTAGCCCTGCACGTCCGTGCAGCCTTCCGCGCGGATGCGCTCCATCTGGGCGCGAGTCTCGACGCCTTCGGCCACCGTGGCCATGCCGAAGCTCGCGCCGAGGCCGGCGATGGCCCGGATGATGGCGGTGCAGTCGGGCTTCGCCGGCACGTCCGCGATGAAGGAGCGGTCGATCTTGATCTTGTCGAACGGGAAGGAGCGCAGGTAGTTCAGCGACGAATAGCCGGTGCCGAAGTCGTCCATGGAGATGCGCAGGCCGAGGTCGCGCAGCGCGTGGAGCGTCGCGAGGTTGGCCTCGCTCTCCTGGAGCAGCACGCCCTCGGTGATCTCCAGCTCCAGCCGGCCGGGCGCGAGGCCAGACTCGGCCAGCGCCCCGCTCACGACCTCGACCAGCCTGCGGCTCTTGAACTGGGCCGGCGACAGGTTGACCGCGACCGTGAGGCAGCCGGGCCAGCGCGCGGCTTCCCGGCACGCGCTGCGCACCACCCACTCGCCGATCGGCACGATCAGGCCGATCTCCTCGGCCAGGGGGATGAAGTCGCCCGGCGGCACCAGCCCGCGGGCGGGGTGGCGCCAGCGGATCAGCGCCTCGCAGCCGACGAGGCGGTCGATCCCGAGATTCATCTGAGGCTGGTAGTGCAGTTCGAACTGGCGCAGCGCCAGGGCCCGGCGGAGGTCGATCTCGATCTCGCGCCGCGCCCTCATGCTGGCGTCCATGGCGGGCTCAAAGAAGGTGAACCGGTCGCGCCCGTCGTGCTTGGCGCGGTAGAGCGCGAGGTCGGCGTGGCGGAACAGCTCCTCGGCCTCGGCGCCGTCCGCCGCCAGGCTGACGCCGACGCTGGCCCCGACGGACACGAGGTGCCCGTCGACCACGTAGGCCCGGCCGAGGAGGTCGACGATACGCCGGGCCAGGGTCTCGGCCTCGGGCGCACCGGCGATGCCGCTCTGCAGCACCGCGAATTCATCGCCGCCGAGCCGCGCCGCGCAGTCCGCGTCGCGCACGGCCGAGCGCAGCCGCTCGGCCACCTTGCGCAGCAGCGCGTCGCCGACCGGATGGCCCAGCGTGTCGTTGACCTGCTTGAAGCGGTCGAGGTCGATGGCCAGAACCGCGAAGCCCTCGCCGGTGCCGTCGAGCCGTCGGCGGGCCTCCTCCAGGCGTTGCGCGAAGGCGGTCCTGTTGGCGAGGCCGGTCAGGGCGTCCTCCGAGCCGCTCGCGGCAGCGTGGCGGGCGGCGGCGCGGCGCGCGGCATCCTCGATGCGCACGGCCCAGCCCCCGTCGGACAGCGGGGTCAGGTCGAGCGACAGCGGTTGGGGGCCGACCGCGACGTCGAGTGACAGCGGCGCGCGCCGGCGCAGGCAAGGCCCGAGGTGGAC
>CAXTFP010000603.1:0-2259 GCA_964243135.1 uncultured Lichenihabitans sp. | reverse complement strand
GCCTACCTCAGCCACCTCACCGACAAGGTGTGGTCGATCGAGATCATCAAGCCGTTGGCCGAGCGCACCCGCTCTACCTACGACGAGCTGATCGGCCACGGATACAACGAGTTCAAGTCCATCGCGTCCAAGAACGCCGACGGCTATTACGGCTGGGCCGAGAACGGCCCCTTCGACAAGATCGTCGTGACCTGCGGCATCGACCACATCCCGCCGCCGCTCCTCCAGCAGCTCACGCCCGGTGGCATCATGGTGATCCCGGTCGGGCCGCCCGGCGCGCAGCGCGTGCTCAAGGTCGAGAAGAACGTCGCGGCCGACGGCACGATCAGCGTGGCGCGCTCGGACATCTTCAACAAGGTCGTGCCCTTCGTGCCCTTCACCAAGCTCGAAGGCGACGCCATCCAGGGCAACCACAACAAGTGAGCGCGCGCGGGGCGGGACGGGGCGCATGAGGGACAAGATCTCCGACCCGCCGCTCGCGCCGAGCCTGCCGCTCTACCTCGGCGTCGGCCTCGTGGCGGGCGCCGTGATCGCGCTGCAGATCTGCATCATGCGGATCTTCTCGGTCGGGTCCTGGGCGCATTTCGGCTCGCTCGTGGTCAGCCTCGCCATGCTGGCCTTCGGGCTCGTCAGCGCCGTCATGTGTATCGGTAAGGGCTTCTTCGCCCGCCGCTGGCGCGCCGTGGCAGGGGCCTCGCTCGTGCTATTCGCCCCCCTGCTGGTGGCCGCGAACCTCCTCGCCCAGCAGGTGCCGTTCAACGCCATCTTTCTCCTGTCGGACCCGATGCAGAAATGGCGGCTCGCCGCCAACTTCGCCCTCTACCTCGTGCCCTTCCTGGCCGGGGCGCTGTTCCTCGGCACGGTGTTCCTGAAAGCGGACCGCTTCTTCGCCCGCGTCTACTTCGCCGACCTCGTGGGCGCTGGCCTGGGCGGCCTCGCCTTCCTGGGAACGCTGTTCCTGCTGCCGCCCGAGAACCTCGTGGTGACGCCGATCGTCCTGGCGTTGGCCGGGGGCCTGTGCTGGTTCGCGGCCGCGGCCCGGGCCCGCGCGTGGCGCGCCGACGCCCTGCTGCTCGGCCTCGGCGCCGCGGCGCTCGCGGCCCACTTCACCCTGCCGGCGGCGCTGGGGATCAACGCGCTGGCGGTGTCGGACTACAAGGGCGTCTCCTACGCCCGCAAGTTCCCCGACAGCCACCTCGTCTACCGCAATTACTCGCCCTTCGGCGACATCGCGGTCTACGGCTCGTCCTACCTGCATTTCGCGCCGGGCCTCAGCGACAACGCCGCCTTCAACCTGCCGCAGGTGCCGGAGAACGCCTATCTCGGCCTTTACGTCGACGGCGAGGGCCCGAGCGGCATCATCCGCGACCTGAAGCCGGAGGAGACGGCCTATTTCCGCTTCCTCCCCATGGTCTACCCCTACCTGATTGCCCACGCCCCCGACACGTTCGTGATCCAGTTCGGCGGCGGCATCTCGACCGACGTCGCCCTGCGGGACGGCTCGAAGAGCGTCACGGTGGCGGAAGCCAATCCCGCCATCCTGCACGCCTTCCGCACCGACCGCGCGCTGCGCGACTTCACCGGAGACGTCCTTGCCGATCCCCGCGTCCACGTCGTCGACTACGACGGCCGCCTGTTCCTCGCCGGCCACCCGGCGTCCTACGACGTCGTCGACCTCAGCCTCGCGGACTCGGCCGGCCTGTCGGCCCCGGGCGGCTTCGCCATCGTCGAGAAGTACGGCTATACGCGCCAGGCGATGGAAACCTACATGCGGGCGCTGAAGCCCGGCGGGATCCTGTCGGTGACGCTGTGGAACAAGGAGGAGCCGCCGAAGTCGGTCCTCAAGCTCTACAGCACGATCGCCGGGGCGGCCCGCGCCGTGGAGCCCGACGCCGCGGCGCGGGACAGGCCCGAGGCGATCGAGAACAGCCTCTTCGCGGTCTCGACCTACCTGTCGACCGCGACCGTGCTGTACAAGAAGGGTGGCTTCACCCCGGCCGAGATCGCCACCCTGCGCGACCACACCCGCGCCATGTCGTTCGACGACATCTACTATCCCGGCATCCCGTTCGACGCCTCGGCGACCGACAAGGTCCTCGCCGACTACCGCAACGCCATCTTCTCGGACGCGCCCGCGCCGGCCGCCGGCAGGGCCGCGACGGCCGACGGCGCCGCGCCAGCCGCCGAGGAGGTCGAGGCCGACGCCGGCCCCGGCCCGGCCCCCAAGGTGCTGCCCGCGACGCTGATGGGCCGCCTCGC
>CAXTFP010000602.1:0-2262 GCA_964243135.1 uncultured Lichenihabitans sp. | reverse complement strand
GCGCCCAGCTGCGCAACGCGGCCTCGGCCGCGGCCGGCGCCGCCCGCTCCAGCGCCATGAGCATCCGCTCCTGGCCATCCGACAGCATCATCTCGTAAGCCGTCATGCCGGGCTCGCGGGTCGGGACGGCGTCGAGGTCGAGTTCAATGCCGAGCCCCCCTTTGGCGCCCATCTCCACGGCCGAGCAGGTGAGGCCGGCCGCCCCCATGTCCTGGATGGCGATGACGGCGCCGGTGGCCATGAGTTCGAGGCAGGCTTCGAGCAGCAGCTTCTCGGCGAAGGGGTCGCCGACCTGCACGGTGGGGCGCTTGGCCAGGGCGTCGTCGTCGAAGGCTGCCGACGCCATGGCGGCGCCGCCGATGCCGTCGCGGCCCGTCTTCGAGCCGAGATAGACGATGGGTTTTCCGACGCCGGTGGCCTTCGAATAGAAGATGCCGTCCGTGCGGGCGAGGCCCACCGCCATGGCGTTGACGAGGATGTTGCCGTCGTAGCTGGAATCGAACGCGATGCCGCCCCCGACCGTCGGCACGCCGAAGCTGTTGCCGTAGCCGCCGATCCCCGCCACGACGCCGGCCACGAGGTGTCGGGTCTTCGGGTGGTCCGGCGCGCCGAAGCGCAGCACGTCGAGGCAGGCGATCGGCCGCGCCCCCATGGTGAAGACGTCGCGCAGGATGCCGCCGACGCCGGTCGCGGCGCCCTGGTAGGGCTCGATGAAGGAGGGGTGGTTGTGGCTCTCCATCTTGAACACGCAGGCGAGCCCGTCGCCGATGTCCACCACCCCGGCGTTCTCGCCCGGCCCCTGGATGACGTGCGGCGCCGTCGTCGGCAGGCCGCGCAGGTGCAGGCGCGACGACTTGTAGGAACAGTGCTCGTTCCACATGGCCGACACGATGCCGAGCTCGGTCCAGGTGGGGGTGCGGCCGCCGATGAGGGCGACGAAGCGCGCGTATTCGTCGGGCTTGATGCCGTGGGCCGCGACGACGTCGGGGGTGATCGCGGGGTCCGGTCGCGCCAAGGGCGGGTCTCACGGTCGGGGCTCGCGGGGGCGAGCCAGATCGCGCGAGGGTTACGGCGCGGGGGTCGGGATGGCAAGGTCGGGCGCCCGCCCCGGTTGACGCCGTCGAGCAACGCCTCATAGTCGCTCCCATGAGCGATGGACCCATTAAGACCGACATCCCGTCCTTCGAGCCGGCTGATGCCGAGATCGAGCGGAGAGCGATCGAGCTCGCGAAGGCCGACGGCCTCGCCTGGGCGGCGCCGGGCACGCCCGAGCAGGGCCTGGACGGCCAGCCCGGCGCGGCGACGAACGACGATCGAGAAAAGTACCGCAAGCTCGCCCAGGAGCGACTGGAGGCCGAGCGGGGGCTGATCATCGACTGACCGTCACCCCCGCGTATCGATGAGGCCGGCGGCCTCACGTCCCCGGACCCGATGCCCAGGCGAGGACGTTCCCCTGCTCCACCGCCGGTCCGTGCGTGACCCCACGGCCGCTCAGGCCAGAACGAGAGCAGCATGTCCGATCCCATCTTCGCGGCCAGCCCCGACCGCTACGAGACGATGCCCTACCGCCGCTGCGGCAGGAGCGGCCTCATGCTGCCGGCGATCTCGCTGGGCCTGTGGCAGAACTTCGGCGGCCTGGACGCCTTCGAGACCGGGCGGGCGATCCTGCGCCGCGCCTTCGACCGCGGCGTCACGCATTTCGACCTCGCCAACAACTACGGCCCGCCGCCCGGCTCGGCCGAGGAGGGCTTCGGCCGCGTCCTGAGCTCCGACTTCGCGGCCTACCGGGACGAGCTCGTCGTCTCGTCCAAGGCCGGGTACCGGATGGGACCCGGTCCCTACGGGGAGTGGGGATCGCGCAAGGGCCTGCTCGCCAGCCTGGATGCCAGCCTGAAGCGGCTCGGACTCGACTACGTGGACATCTTCTACCACCACCGCCCCGACCCGGACACGCCGCTGGAGGAGAGCATGACGGCGCTGGCCGACGCGGTCCGCCAGGGCAAGGCGCTCTACGTCGGCATCTCCAACTACCGCGCTGCGGATGCCGCCAAGGCCATCGCCCTGCTGCGCGGGCTCGGCACGCCCTGCCTCATCCACCAGCCCAACTATTCCATGCTCGACCGCTGGGTCGAGGGCGACGGGCTGCTCGACGTGCTCGGGAACACCGGCACGGGCTGCATCGTGTTCTCGCCGCTGCAGCAGGGCCTGCTGACCGACAAATACCTCGGCGGCATCCCGGACGGCTCGCGCGCGGACCGGGGC
>CAXTFP010000601.1:0-2268 GCA_964243135.1 uncultured Lichenihabitans sp. | reverse complement strand
GGGCTATCATTTCAGCAAACCGCTCTCGGCGGCCCTCGCCACGGAACTGATCGCGAACAGCCGCAGGCCGATACCGACCGTCATCGCGGCCGAGTGAGGGCCTCCGGGAGCCGCGACGCCAGCATGTCGCGCACCATCGGGACCACCTCGGACCCGTAGAGCGCGATGCTGCGCATCAGCCTGTCGTGGGGCAGGGGGCCCGCGCTGTATTTGACGTCGAAGCGCGACAGGCCGAGCGCCCGCACGGTCGCGGAGATCCGGCGCGCCACCGTCTCGGGCGAGCCGACGTAGAGCGAGCCGCCGTCGGCCTCCGCATCGAATTCCGCGCGCCGCATCGGCGGCCAGCCGCGCTCGCCGCCGATGCGGTCGCGCATGCGGCGGTAGTCGGGCCACAGCTCGTCGCGCGCCCGCTCGTCGGTTTCGGCCACGTAGCCGTGCGAGTGGACCCCGACCGGCAGCGCGGGCCGGCCCATCTGGGCGAGGGCGCGGGCGTAAAGGTCGACGAAGGGCTTGAAGCGGAGGGGGTCGCCGCCGATGATGGCCAGCATCAGGGGCAGGCCGTGGTGGGCCGCCCGCACCACCGACTTCGGGCTGCCGCCGACCCCAACCCAGCTCCGCAGCGTCCCCTCGACGGTGGGGAACACGCCCTGGTCCGAGAGCGGCGCCCGCGTGGTGCCCCGCCACGTCACGGGGCCGCCCCGCAGCAGCGCCGCGAAGAGGTCGAGCTTCTCTTCGAACAGCGTCTCGTAGTCGCCGAGGTCGAGGCCGAACAGCGGGAAGGACTCGGTGAAGGAGCCGCGCCCCAGCACGACTTCGGCACGCCCGTCCGAGGCGGCGTTCAGAGTGGAGAAGCGCTGGAACACCCGCACGGGGTCGTCCGAGCTCAGCACCGTCACGGCCGAGGCGAGGCGGATGCGGCGCGTGCGCCCCGCGATCGTCGCCAGCACGGTCTCGGGCGAGGACACGGCGAAGTCGTCGCGGTGGTGCTCGCCGACGCCGAACACGTCGACCCCCACCTCGTCGGCCAGCACGCCCTCCGCGACGACATGGCGGATCACCTGCCCGTGCGGCAGCAGCCCGCCGTCCGGACCGGACGTGACGTCGCCGAAGGTGCCGAGCCCGAGTTCGATATTCCGCATCATCCGTCCCACCATCCCTCGCCCCTCGCACGATAGTTCGGTCCGGCTGCCGCCGCGAGCCGCCCGGATCGGAGACGTCCCGTCAGCGCCGCGCCACCCAAAGGGCGTCGAGCCCGCGGAAGTGGTAGCGGTCGGCGAAGCGGGGCGGCCCGGCCAAGCGCAGCGCCGGGCAGCGCCGGAACAGGATGGGCAGCGCCACCTGAAGCTCCAGGCGTGCGAGCGGCGCCCCCAGGCAGAAGTGTAGCCCGCCCCCGAAGCCGGCGTGGGCCGCGGGCGGGCGCGACGGGTCGAAGGCGTCGGGGTCCGGCCAGCGGGCGGGATCGCGGTTGGCGGCGCCGATCAGGAGCCCGATCCGCTCGCCGAAGGCGAGGTCCACGCCCGCGACGCGGACCGGCTCCAGGGCGTAGCGGGTGAACAGGTGCAGCGGCGGCTCGAAGCGCAGGGCTTCCTCGACCGCCGCGGCTGTGCGCTCGGGCGACGCGAACAGCGCCGCCGCGTCCCGCCCCGCGCCGAGGATCGCCGCCATCGCGTTGCCGATGGCGTGGACGGTGGCCTCGTGGCCGGCGTTGAGCAGCAGCACGGCGTTGGCGACGGCCTCGTCCTCGGTGAGCCGCTCGCCGTCGCCCTCCGTCCCGAGCAGCGTCAGGAGGTCGTCGCGCGGGGCCGCGCGGCGCTCGGCGAGCGCGGCCCGAAGATAGGCCGAGAAGGCCAGGGTCGCCGCCACGGCGCCGTCCTCGTCGGCGCGGGTCCGGCCGGGGCGGTACATGGCCACCATGCGGTGCGACCAGTCGAGCAGCAGGGGCGCGTCGTCGCCCGGCACGCCCAGGAGCTCGGCGATGATCCGCACGGGGATGGGCTCGGCGAAGGCCGGCAGGAGGTCTAAGGCGCCGTCCTCCGGCGCGGCGTCGATCAGGGAGGAGGCCAGCGCGGCCACGCGCGGGCGCAGCCGCTCCACGGCGCGGGACACGAAGGCGCGGTTGACGAGGCGCCGCAGCCGCGTGTGGACGGGCGGCTCGCGCTCCAGCATCGACAGGGCGTCGAGGTCGTGGAAGGGCCGCGTGTGCTCAGGGACGGGCGGCCAGCCGAGCGCCTCGCGGCTCGCGAGATGCGTCACCTCGCGGCCGAAGCG
>CAXTFP010000600.1:0-2307 GCA_964243135.1 uncultured Lichenihabitans sp. | reverse complement strand
CCTCGACGCTGAGCCCGAGGTCGCGTGCCGGCAGGCCCTCGCGGCCGCGGCCGCGGTGGCGCGCGGGCTCCACGCCATGAACGCGGAATTCGCCGCCGAACTCGGCGAGCCGCTGCGCATCGCCATGGGTCTCCACGCCGGCCCCGCGGTGGTGGGCGACATGGGCTACGGCCGGGCGGTCGGCCTGACCGCGGTGGGCGACGGCATCAACGTGGCGAGCCGGCTGGAAGGCGAAGCCAAGGAGCGCGACGTCGAAGCCGTGGTGTCGGCCGCGGTGCTGCGCCGGGCGGGGCGGGGCGTCGCGCCCCATCGCGTCCACAGCATCGCGGTGCGGGGCCGGGTGGCGCCGGTCGAGGCGGTGCTGATCGACGACGCTGCGGCGCTGGCCGAGACGGCATTCCCCGCCGCGGCGACCGCGGGCCGGGCGTGACGGCCTGTCCTCAGGCTGAAACGGCTTCCGGCAGCACCGGGCGCGCCCGGCGCTCGCCCGCGGCGCTCGACCGGTTGCGACCCTCGCGCTTGGAGCGGTAAAGCTCGGCGTCGGCCGCTTCGACGAGGGCGCGCAACTCGGGCGCTTCCCCGGCCTCGACGGACGCCACCCCGGCGCTGACCGTGACGAGTCCGGCCGTCGCCCGGTCGTGCGGCACGGCGAGCCGGGCCACGGCGGCTCGGATCGCCTCGGCGGTCACGAGGCCGCCGTGCAGGTCGAGGCCCGGCAGCAGCACGATGAACTCTTCCCCGCCGAACCGGGCCGCGAGGTCGGTCGCGCCGCGCAGCTCCCCCGAGATGCAACGGCTGATGCCCCTGAGCACGCCGTCGCCGGCCATGTGGCCGTAGCGGTCGTTGTAGGCCTTGAAGTGGTCGACGTCGATCATCAGCACCGTCAGGGCGAGGCCCCCGAGGGCCGCATCGGCGCGGCGCTCGTCGGCGAGCGCGAAGAACTTGCGGCGGTTCAGCAGCCCCGTGAGGTGGTCGGTGGAGGCCAGGGCTTCGAGCGCGCCCTCGGCCGCGACCCGCTGGACGAGCTCGCGCTTCAGCACGACCAGCAGGCCCAGCGTGCCGGCGCAGAGGGCGGCCAGCACGGCGCCGAGCACCGTCGCCTTGGCCCGCCAGCCCGCGTAGACCGATTCGGTCGTGGCCGCGACGACCTGGATCAGCGGCAGGTCGCCGACCCGATGATAGGCGAACAGCCGGCTCCGGCCGTCGAGAGTCGCGAGGGCCTCGAAGGTGCCGCTCGTCCCGTCCTTCAAGCCGTTGAACGCCGGCCGCCCCCGGAACGAGCGGCCGACGGCCGCCTCGTCCTGGGGCTCCCGAACCAGCAGGACGCCGTCCGTGCCGATCAGCGACAGCGTGCTGTCGTCCCCGAGCCGCAGGCGCTTGTAGGTTTCTCGGAGGTAGTCGAGGTTGAGGAAGCCGACCGCTATACCGGCGAAGCCGCCGTCCGCGGTGGAAAGGCGGCGGCTGAAGGCCATCTGCCAGCCCACCCCGCCCGGCATCCGCATCGGCCGGCCGATGAACAGCCCCGCGTCGCGCGCCGCCTGAGCCGTGAAGAAGTCTGCCGCGCTGAAGTCGCGGATCTGGGGCACGCGCGACGTCGAATCCGCCATAACGGCGCCGTCGCGGTCCACCAGCAGGATGGCGTCGATGTAGCGGGCGCTCGCCGAATGGTCGAAGAGGATCATCTGGCGGAGCTGGCCGTCGAGCGCCCGGACGCGCGGGTTCGTCCAAGCATCGCGCGCCGCCTGGATCGACAGATCGAGGAGCTCGATGTTGCGGTCGATGTCCTGCGCTAGCACGGTGGTGAGGTTCAGCTCTGCGGCGTCTGCGGTGCGGCGCGCGTCGGCGCGGGAATCGACCATAACCACGACGAAGACCCCGCAGATGCCGACCAGCGCCGAGGCGATCAGCAGGAACAGGCCCCGCCGCGGCACGGCGCCGAGCGACAGGACATGCAGGGCGGCGCTGAGCGATCGTGTCATGATGGCCGTGTGACGAGGACTGCCTCGATCCCATTTCGATCACGGCGCCCCTACGATGGCGTTAAGGATCCGGTGCGGCCGGGCTCTCAGTAGCGTCCGGCGGCGGAGGGGTCGGCGACGGAAGGGGCTGCGCCGTGAACCTCGACGCCCGCCGCGGGGGAACGCACCGCCGGACGGCGGGGCCGGCCGAGGGGCGCGTCCCGGGTGCCGAGGTCGAGCGGCGGGTCCGTGGCCTTGAGGGCCTTGTCGATGAAGCGCTGCTTGTCGGCCTCGGCCTTCGCGGCCTCGGCCTTGGCGGACGCCTCGCTCCGCACCGCCGCCCGCACCT
>CAXTFP010000599.1:0-2315 GCA_964243135.1 uncultured Lichenihabitans sp. | reverse complement strand
GTCCGTGTATTCGGTGATGGCGACGCGCGCCGGCACGTCCTTGCGGCTGATGAGCTCGTAGGCGCCGGCCCGCAGGATGGCGCGCAGCACGGCCTCGACCCGGCGCAGCGGCCAGCCCTGCTGGAGGGCGCGGTCGACCATGACGTCCACCTCGCCCTGTTCGGCCAGCACGCCTTCGAGGATGTTGCGGAAAAAGGCGATCTCGGCCGGATTGTACTGGTCGCCCTCCACCTCGCGGCCGATCCAGTGCGATTCGAACTCCGCCAGGATCTCGTTGATGCCCTTCTTGGCGACGTCCATCTGGTAGAGCGCCTGCACGGCGGCGAGCCGCGCTGCGGCCCGTCGTTCCTGGCGACTCATCGCCCGGCCCCGGCGTCGCGCTTGAGGCGCCACAGCGCCAGCATGCCGTGCGCGGCCTCGCCGCCCTTGTCGCCCCGGCTCGGCTCGGCCCGCGCCATCGCCTGATCAGCGTCCTCGACCGTGAGGATGCCGTTGCCGACGGGGAGTCCCCGGCCGAGCCCCAGATCCGTCAGCCCCCGGGCGCTCTCGTTCGCCACGACCTCGAAGTGGTAGGTTTCGCCCCGCATGACGCAGCCGAGCGCCACCGCGCCCCCGTAGGGCCGGCCCGCCGCGGCGGCACCGTCGGCCGCGATGGCGATGGCGGCCGGGATCTCCAGGGCGCCCGGCACCGTCACCACGTCGAAGCTGGCGCCTGCCGCCTCCAGCGCCGCCCGGGCGCCCGCCAGGAGGTGGTCGGCGATCTCGTCGTAGAACCGGCCCTCGACGATCAGGAAGTGATCGCTCGCCGCGACATGCGGCTCGGCGTCGGTTCGGCGCTGGGGTTCGGCCATGGGTGAACTCGTGGGGAAGGGGGCTTGCGGGCGAGCCGCCGTGAATAGACAGAGCGTGGGGGCGCGGCAAGCGCGGCCGGCTCGGCCTCAGAAGGTGCGCCGCATGCCGCCGAAGCCGACCTCGCGCTGGAACACGAGGAGGTCGAGCGGGGGCGCCTCGGCGCCGAGCCCCGTCAGGATGGCGTGGGCCTGCCCGCGGTGGTGGGTCTGATGGTTGAACAGATGGTCGAGCGCTGGTCCGAGTTCCTGCTCGTAGCGCTCGCGCGCGGAAGCCCGGACGTAGCTGAACGTGCGTTCCAGAGCCGCGGCGTCGAGCGAGTCGACGAAGCCGATGATGCGGGTATCCTCGATCCCGCGGGCCGCCGCCAGCGACGGCAGGTCGTCGTGGAGGATCGTGTCGAGCCGCAACGCCGGGGCGGGCTCGCCGGTGAAGCGCGCCATCCACAGCCGGTCCGTGACGAGAAGGTGGTTGAGGGTGCCGTGCAGGCTCTTGAAGAAGGCGCCGCGGTCGGCGCGGTACTGCGCGTCGGGCAGGGCTTCAGCGGCCTTGAAGAGCTTGTGATTGGCCCAGGCGTTGTAGCGCGCCAGGGCGTTGAGGCGATCCATCATGCGACGAGGCCCTCGTCGGCGCCGGCCTCGGCCGATCCGACGGCCGGGAACTCGGCAAGGCTGGCGGCGTAGCGCGCCATCGTGTCGATCTCGACGTTCAGCGTGTCGCCGTCGCGGACCTCGCCCCAGGTCGTCACCGCCAGCGTGTGGGGGATCAGCAGCACGGAGAAGACTCGGCCCTCGACGCTGTTGACGGTGAGCGACGTGCCGTCGAGCGCCACCGAGCCCTTCTCGGCGATGAAGCGCGCCAGCCGCGCCGGGACCTCGATGTCGAAGCGCGTCGTGTCGCCCATGGGGGTGACGCGCAGCACCTCGGCCAGCCCATCGACGTGGCCCGACACGAGGTGCCCGCCGAGCTCGTCGCCGAGCTTCAGCGAGCGTTCGAGATTGATGCGCTTTCCCGGTGCCCAACGCCCGAGCGTGGTGCGCTCCAGCGTTTCGGCGCCGGCGTCGACATCGAACCACGTCCGATTTCCCTGCCGGCCGGTCGCCACGGCCGTGAGGCAGGGGCCCGAGCAGGCGATGGAGGCGCCGAGCGCGATGCCGTCCGCCGGATAGGAGCAGGCGATGCGCAGCCGGCGCGTGGAGCCGCGGTCCTCCGAGGACAGGACTTCGCCGATGTCGCTGACCAATCCGGTGAACATGGTGCCTCCCCCGCTCAGTAGATGGGGAAGCGCGCCGTCAGTGCCACCACCTTCTCGCGCACGGCGGACTCGGCCGGGGCGTTGCCGGCCTCGCCCGCCTCGGCGAGCCCATCGAGCGTCTCGGCGATGAGGGCGCCGACCGTCTCGAACTCGTCGGCGCCGAAGCCGCGCGACGTCGCGGCCGGCGTGCCGACGCGGATGCCCGAGGTGA
>CAXTFP010000598.1:0-2324 GCA_964243135.1 uncultured Lichenihabitans sp. | reverse complement strand
ACGCCCCGCGCCACCGCGCGGGCCAGCGTCTCGGCCAGGAGGGCGCCGCTCTCGGTGAGGTCCGCGACGGTGGCGGGCCGGAGGTTCGACCCCGTCGCGGCCGCGAAGACCACGTCGCCGTCGAGCGCCGCATGCGCGGGCCGCAACGCCAGCGCGAGCCCGCCCTGCGCCACGACGGCGAGCCGTTTGCACTGGGCCTTCGTGAGCGCCGCATCGGTGGCGACCACGCAGATCGTGGTGTTCTGCGGCGTCGTGCCCTTGGTGCGGAACGGCGGCGCGCCGGACGGCGGGAAGGCCGGCAGGCCGAGGCCGCCGAACTCGCCGTGGCGCTCGTAGGGCGCGGCCCAGAAGTGCGGGCCGTCGCCCACCGTCGCCTGCCCCAGCGCGTTGACGGCCGCCAGCGCCCCGACGCGGTAGCCGCGCTCCGTGACGGCGCCGGCCGAGCCGAGCCCGCCCTTGAGGTCGGCCGTGGTGGCGCCGAGCCCGGCCCCGACGCTCCCCAGCGCGAAGGTCTCCGCCGCCGCCAGCACGGCCGCCCGGCCCATGTCCCAGTAGGGCGCGCGCGGCCCCCAGTCCTTGTCGCCGCCGTTGTTGAGATCGAACAGCACCGCGCCCGGCACGATCGGCACCCGCGCGGCGCCGATCGCGAAACCCCGGCCGGCCGCCAGGAGGGCCGCCATGGCGCCGCCCATGCCGTCGAGCCCGAAGGCCGACCCGCCCGACAGCACCAGCGCGTCCACGGCCTCGACCGTCATCTCGGGTTCGAGCAGCGCCGTGTCGCGCACGCCGGGCGCGCCGCCGTGGATGGCGACCGAGGCCACGGCAGGCGCGTCGAACACCACGGCCGTCAGCCCCGAGCCCAGGCGCTCGTCCCCCGCGTGGCCGACCCACAGGCCCGGCACGTCGGTGATGAGGTTGCGGACGGGCGAGAGCTCCAATCGCCGCCCGTCAGTCCATGCGCCGCAGCACCGTCCCGCGGCGGTGGCGATGGCGCACCGGGCCGCAGAGCGGCTCATGGCCGAACTCGCGGGCGTAGTTGGCGGCGTAGAACGCCATCGTCTCATCGTCGTCGTGGTCCTCGGGCACGCCCGGGCCCTGCCACGGGTAGCCGCCGTCCCAGCCGAAGCGTCGCTTGAAGCGGGTGCCGAGGTGGTAGGCGCCGGGGCCCTGCCAGCCGGTGCGGTAGCGGCAGTAGATCGAATCATCCCAGCGGAACTCGGCGAAGCGGCGCGCCTGCCGGTCCACGGCCGCGTAGGTCGTATCGTAGCGGCCGTAGTTCAGCTTCCAATAGGGGTAGTCGCCGTTGGCGAGCAGCGGCGAGGTCGCCGAGGCCGGGGCGGCCAGCAGGGCGCCGGCCAGCAGGGTGGCGGCCGCGAGGGCCAGGGATCGATGACGCAAGCTCTTCTCCCGCGGGGCCGCCGGTCGGCCGGGTCGGCGCGCTATCTAACGCCGAAGCTGCGGCCCGCGCCGCATCCATCCTCGCCGCCCCGCGCGAAACCGGCCCGGTGTCGCGCGCGGGCAACGCCCGCGCCCCGGCGACGAGGCGCCGCGGCGTTCCCTCGGGCGCTCGAAGGGCGTAAGCTCAGGCCATGCAGACTCCCGTCTCCATCTCGGCCGCGGTCGCCGCCGGCCTGATCTCGTTCCTCAGCCCCTGCGTGCTGCCGCTGGTGCCGCCCTACCTGTGCTTCATGGCCGGCACGACGCTGGAAGAGCTCCAGGGCGGGGGCGCCGCGCGCCCGCGCCGGGGCGCGCTGCTGGCGAGCCTGCTGTTCGTGGCAGGCTTCTCCACGGTCTTCGTGGCGCTCGGCGCCACGGCCTCGGCCTTCGGGGCGCTGCTGCGGCAATACGGCGAGGCGCTGTCGATCCTGGCGGGCCTCGCCATCATCGCCATGGGGCTGCACTTCACCGGGCTGTTCCGCCTGAACCTGCTCTACCGGCAGGCGCGCGTCGAGGTGCAGCGCCCGCCCGGGCTGTGGAGCGCCTACGCCATGGGGCTCGCCTTCGCGTTCGGCTGGACGCCCTGCATCGGGCCGATCCTGGCGGCCATCCTGGCGGTGGCGGGGTCGCAGGCGACGGTGGGCACCGGCGCGGCCCTGCTGCTCGCCTATTCGGCCGGGCTCGGCCTGCCCTTCGTGCTGGCGGCCGCCGCGATGGAGGCCTTCACGGCCTTCCTCCGGGGCTTCAAGCGCCACTTCGCGACCGTCGAGCGCGTCGCCGGCGTGGCCCTGGTGCTGACCGGCATCGCGTTCCTGTCGGGCGGCATGCAGAGCCTGTCGTTCTGGCTGATCGAGACCTTTCCGGGCCTGGCGCGCCTAGGCTGAAGC
>CAXTFP010000597.1:0-2330 GCA_964243135.1 uncultured Lichenihabitans sp. | reverse complement strand
GGTGCTGGCCTCCGACGAGATCGAGCTGTTCAAGAACGGCGATTCCAGCATCGGCGCCTCATGGCCCTACATGACGAACGCCCTGAAGGACGCCGGCACCCCCGTGGCCGACGTCGTGCCGAGCGAGGGCGCGACGGGATGGGCCGACAGCTGGATGCTGGCCACGAAGAGCCAGCACCCGAACTGCGCCTACAAGTTCATGGCCTATGTGTCGACGCCGAAGGTGCAGGCCCAGCAGGCCATCTCCTTCGGCGAAACGCCGGTCAACACCAAGGCCTGCGCCGAGATGGACGCCCAGCAGGCGGGCTCCTGCGCCAAGTACCACCTCGATGCGCCGGCGACCTACCTGAAGAGCATCAAGTTCTGGAAGACGCCGCTCCAGCAATGCGCCGACGGCAGCAAGACCTGCACGAGCTACAGCGACTGGCAGCAGAAGTGGCAGGAGATCAAGGGCTGACGGCGCTCGTCCCGCCGTCCGCCGGCGGGACGCGGGCTTCCGCGCTGCACGGGGTCTCGGCCGCGCTGTGGCGGCGGCCCCGGCTCGCGCTGGCGGCGACGCTCGTGCCGCCGCTCGCCTGGTTCGTGCTCATCTACCTCGCGGCCCTCGCCGTGCTGTTCGTCGCGGCCTTCTGGAGCGTGGACGCGCTGTCCGGCGAGATCGACCGCACCTGGACGCTCGACAACTTCCGCCTGATCCTCGGCAGCCCGGTCTACCGCGCCATCGCGGCCCGGACGGTCGGGATCGCCGCGGCCGTGACGGCGACGGATGCCCTGCTCGCCTTCCCCTTCGCCTTCTACATGGCCCGCGTGGCGGGCCCCCGGACGCGGGTGGTGCTGTTCACGCTGGTGCTGCTGCCGCTCTGGTCGAGCTACCTCGCCCGCGTCTACGCTTGGCGCCTCATCCTGGCACATGACGGCGTGCTCAACTGGGCGCTCGACAGGGTCGGCCTGCCGGGCCTCGAGATCGGCTATTCCCGCTGGGCCATGTGGATCGTCTTCTCCTACATCTGGCTGCCCTTCATGATCACGCCCCTCTACGCGGCGCTGGAGCGGATCCCGGCGTCGCTGCTGGAAGCGTCCGAGGACCTCGGCGCGCGGGGCTGGCGCACCTTCGCGAGGGTCGTCCTGCCCCTGAGCCTGCCCGGGCTCGTGGCGGGCTCGATCTTCACCTTCTCGCTCACCCTGGGGGACTACATCACCCCGGTGCTGGTCGGCGGCCCGGGGTCGGACTTCATCGGCAACGTCGTCTACGCCAATGTCGGCATCGCCGACAACGTGCCGCTCGCGGCCGCCTATGCCAGCATCCCGCTCGGCATCATGGCGCTCTTCCTCGCCCTGGCGCGCCGCCTGGGCGCGCTCGACACGATGTGAGGACTCGTGCCCTCGCGCGTCGCCCGCCTCCTGCTGGGCCTGTGGGTCGTCCTCGTGCTCCTGTTCCTGTTCGGGCCCATCGCGGTCGTGGCGCTCTACGCCTTCAACGCCGCCAACATCCAGAGCTGGCCCATCCCCGGCTTCAGCCTGCGGTGGTTCACGTCGGCCTGGACGGACCGGGAGATCCGGGCCGCCCTGGCGCTGTCGCTGGAAGCGGGCGTCCTGGCGACGGCCATCGCGGCCGTGCTCGGCACGGCCGCGGCCTTCGCCGTGCACCGCTTCCGCTTCGTGGGGCGGGACGCGGTGTCGTTCGTGATCGTGCTGCCCATCGCCCTGCCCGGCATCGTAACCGGCATGGCGCTGAACTCGTTCTTCGCGCTGGCGGGCACGGGCCTGTCGTTCCGGACCATCGTCATCGGCCACGCGACCTTCTGCATCGTGGTGGTGTACAACAACGTCCTCGCGCGCCTGCGCCGCCTGCCGGCCTCGCTCGGCGAGGCCTCGATGGACCTCGGCGCGGACGGCTGGCACACGCTGCGGCGCGTGACCCTGCCGCTGATCTCGACCTCGCTGATCGCCGGCGCCATCCTGGCCTTCGCCCTGTCCTTCGACGAGGTGATCGTGACGACCTTCACGGCCGGCGCGCAGAATACCCTGCCGCTCTGGATCTTCGGGGCCATCCGCCTCGGGCAGCGGCTGCCGGAGGTCAACGTCGTCGTCCTCCTGGTCACGGCCATCACCTTCGTGCCGGTGCTCCTGGCCTACCGGCTCATGCAGCGGTCGGGGTGAGGGGCGCGCGGACCAGCGGGCCGTCCGGAATCCGTCCATGATCGAACGCGACATCCAGCTCTTCATCGACCGAAGCCGGCGCTTCGCGTCGCCGGACGGGGCGGATCCCTCGGTCGCCGGGCAGCGCCGGCACTACGAGGCCTATGCCCGCGCCTTCGCGGTGCGGCGGC
>CAXTFP010000596.1:0-2335 GCA_964243135.1 uncultured Lichenihabitans sp. | reverse complement strand
GCCCCACCCTCCGCTCATCCCCGCGCAGGCGGGGATGAGCGGAGGGTGGGGACCGAACCGGGATCGGATCAGGAGCCGGGCTTCAGCACCGCCGCGCCGATGTCGACGCGCTTGGGGATCAGGCCGAGGGCCAGGAAGGCGTCGGCCACGTCCTGCTGGCGCGCCGCCACCTCCGGGCTGATCGGCGCCACGCCGTGCGTCTGGCGCGCGAGCGCGGTCGCCACGACCGGCGCGGGCAGGCCGATGGCGCCCGCCAGCTCGGCGGCGGCCTCCTCCGGGTTCGCGCCCTCCCAGGCGTCGATGTCGCGCACGCCGTCGATGACGGCCTGCACGACCTTCGGGTTCGCGTCCGCGAAGGGCTTGGACGCCAAGTAGAACTGGACGTTCGGCGCCACGCCCTCGCCGTCGCCGAGCGTGCGGGCGCCGGTCGCGGCCTGGGCGGCCGCGAGGTAGGGATCCCAGATCGCCCAGGCGTCGACGGCGCCGCGCTCGAAGGCCGCGCGCGCGTCCGCCGGGGCCAGGAACACCGGCGTGATGTCGCCGTAGGGGACGCCGGCCTTCTCCAGGGCCTTCACCAGCAGGTAGTGGACGTTGGATCCCTTGTTTAGCGCCACGCGCTTGCCCTTGAGGTCGGCGAAGGACGCGAGCGCGCTGTCCTTCGGCACGAGGATGGCCTCGCCGTGCGGGGCCGGAGGCTCGGCCGCCACGTAGACCAGCGGCGCCCGGCCGGCCTGGGCGAAGACCGGCGGGGCTTCGCCGGTCTGGGCCACGTCGATCGCCCCCGCCCGCAGGGCTTCGAGCATCGGCGGCCCGGACGGGAACTCGGTCCATTCGGCCCGGAACCCCGACGACTTCAGGCGCTCGTCGAGGCCGCCGTGCTCCTTCAGCAGGAGGAGGTTGCCGTATTTCTGGTAGCCGATCCGCACGACCGCGTCGCCCGCGCGGGCGACGCCCGCGGCCGACAGGGACAGGAGGAGCGCGAAGGACAGGCGCGTCGCAGTTTTCATCGCGGGGTGACTCCGGGGTCGGGGCGCCAACGCGCCGGGCGGCCGATCGATCCGAACCATGTTGTGATCGTCTATGAATGTTGTCAACATTCAGCGCCCGACCTATGTCGGGTGGCACCGGCCCGCGGACCGGCGTCCGGGCGGGAGAATGCCGTGAGTGATCTGAGCGAAGCCGTCGCCCTCCGCGCCCCGTCCCGAAGCCGCCCGGCCGGCGCCGCCGCGGCGGCGTGGCGCGCCGGCGTGACGCCCTGGCTCCTCCCCGCGGCGCTGCTGGCCCTGTGGCAGGGCGCGAGTGCGGTGGGCGTGCTGTCGGACGCCGTGCTGCCCTCGCCGGCCTCCGTGGCCGAGGCGGGCGTGGCATTGACGCTGTCGGGCGAGCTGCCGCGCCACATGGCGGTCAGCTTCGCCCGGGCGATGGCGGGCCTCCTCGTGGGTGGGGGCATCGGCTTCGCGCTCGGCCTGTCGAACGGCCTGTCGCGGCTGAGCGAGCGCCTGACCGACACGACGCTGCAGATGGCCCGCAACGTGCCCCACCTCGCGCTGATCCCGCTGGTGATCCTGTGGTTCGGCATCGGCGAGGGCGCCAAGCTGTCGCTCGTGGCGCTGGGCACCTTCTTTCCGGTCTACGTCAACACGCTGCACGGGCTGCGCGAGGTGGACCCGCAGCTCGTCGAGATGGCGCGGATCTACGGCATGGGGCCGGGGGCGCTGTTCCGCCGCGTGCTGCTGCCGGGCGCCCTGCCGTCGATCTTCGTGGGGCTGCGCTTCGCGCTCGGCGTCATGTGGCTGACCCTGATCGTGGCCGAAACCATCGCGGCCCAGTCGGGCATCGGCTTCATGGCCATGCAGGCGCGCGACTTCCTCCAGACGGATGTCATCGTGCTGGCGATCCTCATCTACGCGGCGCTGGGCAAGCTCGCCGACGCCGTGACGCGGGCGCTCGAACGGCGCTGCCTCGCCTGGCACCCGGCGTTCCGGGCGTGACGGCCGCCGCGGTGGAGCTGCGCGGGCTGGCGGTGACGCTCGCCAAGGTGGCGCGCCGCTTCGGCGCCCGCGCGGTGCTGCGCGACCTCGACCTCCGGGTGCCGGCGGGTCAGTTCCTGGCGGTCGTCGGCCGCAGCGGCTCGGGCAAGAGCACGCTGCTGCGCGTGATCGGCGGGCTCGACGCGCCCGACGCCGGCCGCGTGTCGATCGGCCCCGAGGGCCGATCGCCGGCCCCCTCCCGCATCATGTTCCAGGAGCCCCGGCTCCTCCCCTGGGCGCGGGTGCTGGCCAACGTGGCGGTGGGGCTCGGGCCGCTGCCGGGGCCGGAGGGCGCGGCAGCGGCC
>CAXTFP010000595.1:0-2336 GCA_964243135.1 uncultured Lichenihabitans sp. | reverse complement strand
GTGCTCGACCCCGCGCAGCGGCACGCGCGCCCCGGGCAGGAGCGGGATGCGGCCCGGGAGGGCGCCGAGCCGCGCGCCGATCCAGGCGGCGTTGCGCTCGGCGAAGGCCTGCGCGGTCTTGAGGGAGGCGCGGGGCGGCATGGTCAGCACGGCCGCGCCGTCGGCGGAGCGCACCCGCAGGGTGAAGCGCCGCGCCGTCGCCACGCGCTTCACGGTGACGCGATGCGTCACGCCCCCGTGCGCCACCTCCAGCACAGGCCGTTCCGCGGTGGCGCGGCCCGTCGGCGCGTCGCGGGCGAAGATGCGGTGGAGGACCATGGCCCGAGCTTAAGCCCGGCTGCGGGCGCCGTCCACGGCGAGGCCGTCCCGCCCTGTGGACCCCGCGGCCCGGCCGCTCCATCCTTGAGCAAGCCCGGCCGTCCACATAGGGTCCGGGGCGGCGCCGGCGGGGGACTCCGCGCGGCCCGTCGTCGGACTCCACAGGAGCGCGCGCTGGACCCCTTAGCCCGAGGCCGAGACGAGGGACCGCTCCCGTGAACGACACGGCGCCGCTGTCGGTGCTGACGGCCTTCGTGGTGTTCAGCCGCATCGGCGCCTGCCTGCTCGTCATGCCGGGCTTCTCCAGCCCCCGCATCCCGGTGCAGGTTCGGCTGTTCATCGCGGTGGCGGTGTCGCTCGCGCTGACGCCGCTGCAGATCGACGTCGTGCGGCCCCTCCTGTCCGACGGCACGCCCGTGCAGCTCCTGGGCGTGATGGGGTCGGAGCTGCTCGTCGGCGCGGGGATCGGTCTGCTCGGCCGGGTGTTCTTCGCGGCCCTGGAGTTCATCGGCGTGGCGGTGGCCATGTCGGTCGGGCTGAGCTCGAACCTCGGCGCGCCCGTGGAGGCCGACGAGCCCCTGCCCGCCCTCACCACCCTGCTGACGCTGGCCGCCACGGCCCTGTTGTTCCTCACCGACCTGCATCTCGAAGTGTTCCGGGCCCTCCAGGCGTCCTACGGAAGCCTGCCGATCACGGGCGGCTTCGCCCCGCGCTTCACGCTGGACCAGCTCGTCGGCAAGACCAGCGAGGCCTTCCTGCTGGTGGTGCGGATCGGCAGCCCGTTCCTGATCTTCTCGCTGGTGATGAACGTCGCCATGGGGCTCGTGGGCCGGCTCGTGCCGGGCATCCAGACCTTCTTCCTGTCGACGCCCTTCCTGCTGGTCGGCGGGCTGCTGCTGCTGTCGATCATCATCCGGCCCATGGTGCTGATCTTCATCGACGCCTTCGGCCGCTTCCTGGTGACGGGATGACGGACCGGCTGCGCGGCCTGCGCCGCATCCTCAAGGTCCAGGACCAGATCAAGCGCGAGGCGGACTGGCGCCTGGCCGAGGCCGAGCGGGCCGCCGCCGAGGTCGAGGCGGCGCGCACCGAGCTCGCGGCCTTCCTGGAGGGCGACGCCACCGTGGGCCCGCTCGCGGTTGCGGCCGCGTCCCAGATGCGCCGGCTCAACGCGCGCGGCATCGCGGCGGCCCGGACGGTCGAGGACGAGGCCCGGGCCATGCGCGAGGCGACGGCGCGCCAGAAGCTCGTGGCGAAGGGCGTGGAGAACCTGGCGCGCGAGGACCGTGCCGCACGAGAGCGCCGGGACCTGGAGCGGCTGATCGAGGGCTTCGCGGCCCGGGCGGGGCTGCCCGAAGCCGGAGAAGCGTGAGGGCGGGCGCGGGCTCAGGCCGCGACGCGGACCGTCGCCGTGATGGCGTCGACGGCCGTCGACAGGCCGCCGTCCTCCGCCCGCGTCACGAGCCCGAGGTCAGCGAGCGCCACGACATCGGCGTGGACGCGCCGGATATCGCGGTCCAGAGCGCGTGCCAGCGCCCGAACGCCGGTCGCCGGCGCACGCCTGAGGTGCCGGAGCAGGTCGTAGCGCCTCGGAGTCAGCACGGTGCAGAGGGCCGCCCAGTCCCGGAAGACGAGGCGATCGTCCCCTGCGACAGGCTGGCCGGCCTCGGCCGCCTTCCATGCCGCGATGAACTCGGCCCCCACATCGTCGAGGGTGCGGCCGACCTCGACCTCGATGACTGCCATGGGACAACCTCCCTGCCTGGACCGACGGACGTCACTCCAGCGCCTTCGCCATCGCGGCCGCGTAGCTGCCGTCGAGCTGCCTCAAGTGGATGTACTGGTCGACGAACAACTTGAAGGCGAGGTCCCGCGGCATGAGCCAGGCCTTCTCGGGCAGCAGCTACGTGCAGCAGATCGTGCTGGCGGAAGTCAGCGAGTTCAGCCAGCGCTACCGCGCCAGCGCCCGGCCGCCGGTCGAGCTGGTGCTGCACGCCCGCTTCGACAAAGGCCTGCTT
>CAXTFP010000594.1:0-2343 GCA_964243135.1 uncultured Lichenihabitans sp. | reverse complement strand
ACTGGACCAACGAGGAGGGGTCGCGCTTCGCCCCCGCCATGGTGGCGTCGGGCGTCTTCGCGGGCGCCTACACGCTCGACGAGGCCTATGCCATCACGGACCGCGACGGGCTGAAGCTCGGCGACGAGCTGGAGCGCATCGGCTTCAAGGGCGACGTGCCGGTGGGTGGGCGACCGATCCACGCCATGTTCGAGCTCCACATCGAGCAGGGACCCATCCTGGAAGACGAGAACGTCGAGATCGGCGTCGTCACGCACGGGCAGGGGCAGCGCTGGTACGAGGTGAAGCTCACCGGCTTCGAGAGTCACGCCGGCTCGACGCCCATGCCGCGCCGGCGCGACGCGCTGGTGGGGGCGGCGCGCGTCGTCGACCTCGTCAACCGCATCGGCCTCGGCCACCCCCCGCTCGGCGTCGCCACGGTGGGCATGCTCACCCCCTACCCGGGATCGCGCAACGTCATCCCGGGCGAGGTCTTCCTCACCTGCGAGTTCCGCCACCCCGAGGAGGAGGTGCTGGTCGCCATGGACCGCACGCTGCGCGAGGGCATCGCGGCCATCGCCGGGGCAGCGAAGCTCGATGTCGACCTGCGCGAAGTGTTCAACTACCCGCCCGTGCCCTTCGACGCCGGCTGCGTCGCGGCCGTGCGCCGCGCCGCGCAGAGCTGCGGCTTCAGCCACCGCGACATCGTCTCGGGAGCCGGGCACGACGCTTGCTACATCGCCCGCGTGGCGCCGACCGCCATGATCTTCACGCCCTGCGTCGGCGGCATCAGCCACAACGAGTCGGAGGAGATCTCGCCGGCCTGGGCCGGCGCCGGCACGCAGGTTCTGATGCATGCCGTGCTGGAGAAGGCCGAGATCGTCGGCTGAACGCAGGAACGAGGGAGCGCGAAGCCATGTCGACGGTCATCAGGGGCGGAACGGTGGTGACGGCGGCGCGGAGCTTCCCCGCCGACGTGCTGGTCGAGGGCGGGCACATCGCGGCCGTCGGTCGGGACCTCAAGGGTGACGAGACGATCGACGCCGCGGGCTGCCTCGTCATGCCGGGCGGCATCGACCCCCACACCCACCTCGAAATGCCCTTCATGGGCACCACCACGGCCGACGACTACGCGAGCGGCACCCGCGCCGCGCTGTCGGGCGGCACCACCATGGTTGTGGACTTCTGCATCCCGAGCCACGGCCAGAAGCTGATGGATGCCTGGGCCGACTGGGACCGGCGCTCCGCCACGGCCGCGACTGACTATGCCTATCACATGTGCATCGTGTCCTGGTCGGATGCGATCCGCGAGGAGATGGCCGAGGTGGTGGCCCACGGCGTCACCACCTTCAAGCATTTCATGGCCTACAAGGGCGCCCTGATGGTGAACGACGACGAGATGTTCGCGTCGTTCAAGCGCTGCGCCGAGCTCGGCGCCATGCCGCTCGTCCATGCCGAGAACGGCGACGTGGTGGCGGCGCTCCAGGCCGAGCTGATGGCCTTGGGCATCACCGGGCCGGAGGGACACGGCTATTCCCGCCCGCCCGAGGTCGAGGGCGAGGCCGCCAACCGCGCCATCATGCTGGCCGAGCAGGCGGGCGTGCCGCTCTACGTCGTCCACACCTCGTCGATCCCCGCCCACGAGGCCATCCGCCGCGCCCGCAGCCTCGGCCAGCGGGTCTACGGCGAGCCGCTGATCCAGCATCTCGTCCTCGACGAGACAGAATATCTGCATCCCGATTGGGACCACGCGGCGCGGCGCGTGATGTCGCCGCCGTTCCGCGACCGCAAGCACCAGGACGACCTGTGGAACGGGTTGCGGGCCGGCTCGCTCCAGGTGGTGGCCACCGACCACTGCGCCTTCACGACCGAGCAGAAGCGCTTCGGCCGCCAGGACTTCACCAAGATCCCCAACGGCACCGGCGGTCTCGAGGACCGCATGCCGGTGCTGTGGACGCGGGGCGTGGGGCAGGGGCGGCTGACGCCCGAGGAATTCGTGGCCGTGACCTCGACCAACATCGCCCGCATCCTCAACCTGTACCCCCGCAAGGGATCGGTCGAGGTCGGCGCCGACGCCGACCTCGTGGTCTGGGACCCGAAGGCGAAGAAGACCATCTCGGCGGCCGCCCAGGTGTCGGCCATCGACTACAACGTCTTCGAGGGCGTCGCCTGCGAGGGCCTGCCCCGCATGGTGCTGTCGCGCGGTGACCTGGCCTTCCACGACGGCAAGGTGCTGGCCGAGCCCGGCCGCGGGCGCTTCGTGCCGCGCGCGCCCTTCACGCCGGAAGCGCAGGCCCTGCGCCGCTGGCGGGGCGCCACCGCGCCGCAGCCGGTCGCCCGATGAACGAGGCCGCCGTCGCGGAG
>CAXTFP010000593.1:0-2356 GCA_964243135.1 uncultured Lichenihabitans sp. | reverse complement strand
GTGCAGGATGACGTCGGCGGATTGCAGCGCGCGGACGGCGCCGAGCGTCACGGCATCGGCGGGACCCGGCCCGGCCCCCACCACGATCACCCGCCCGCGCCCCGTCCGCTCCGTGTCGAGGGCCGCCTCCATGCAGGCGAGGCGGTCGGCCTCGCGCGGAGCTCGGTCGCCGCCCTCCAGCGCCATGTCGGCGAAGAGCTCCCAGAAGCGCCGCCGCGCCGCGAAGCCGAGGCGCAACGCCTGGAGCGGCTCGCGCCACGCCTTGGCGGCCAGCGCCCAGGCGCCGATCTCGGCCGGCAGCAGGGCCTCGATGCGGGCGCGCAGCGCTTGGCCGAAGACGGGGGCGGCGCCGTCCGTCGAGATGCCGATGACCAGGGGCGAGCGCGCCACGACGGTGCCGAACTGGAACTCGCAGAGGGGCGGCACGTCGATGACGTTGACCGGCACGCCGGCCGCCCGCGCGGCGTCGCGGAAGGCCTCGCCCGCGTCGCCCTCGAAGGCTCCGACCGCGATGGCGGCCCCGTCGAGGTCGGCGGGCGTCCAGTCGCGCCGGTGCAGCGTCACCCGCTCGCCCAGGGCCTCGGCCAGTCCCTCCATCTCGGCGCAGGGCTCGGCCGCCACGACCGAGACCGTGGCACCGGCCGCGGCCAGCAGTTCCGCCTTCCAGGCCGCGGGCGGCGTGCCGCCCGCCACCAACGCGCGGCGGCCGGCGAGCTTGAAGAAGACCGGCAGGGTGGCGAGCGGCTCGATGGTGCCGGGCGGCGTCGGGGCGCGGCGGCGCGGTTCGGACATCGGGACCCTCAGGGAGGTGAGCGGGTGAAGGACCGCTCCGGGCCCATCACGCGAGCGTCTCATCAATCCAAGACCAGCGCGCGTAGGTCGCGGCGCCCGTCGACGATTCGGAGCACGATACAGGTTCTCGGATTGTAGAAGACCAGCAGCGGCTTGAAGGTGAGGCATAGGGTCGGCTGATCAAATGGCAGATCGTCGCGGCGATGGCCGACGGCCTGCCCCTCGGCGATCTGCTGGAAGCGAGCCAGGAGTCCGGCACCGAGGCGGAGCGCCGCCTCGTCTCCAAACCCCTCCCGGCTGCGCCGAAGCTTCCTGCGAAGATCCGTCCGGGCCTGCCGGGTCAGATTGCCCGGAAATCTGCTCAAGGCGCGAGGGCGCCCCGCTCCGCCTCCTCGCGCGCCCGCTTGAGGGTCGCGCAAGCGTCCTCATGCTCGGCCATGATGGCCGCCAAATCGACCGCCGCGTCCGGGTCAGGTCCCTCGATCTGAGCGCGAAGGTTGATCGCGTCGATCTGCGCCGCGAAGCGTCTCCTGGTGTCCTCCTCGGCCGTGAGATCCTGTGACATCGTCGTCTCCGAACGGGGTCGGCCCTGCCGACACAGAAACCATTGCACGCGGATGGCGGGCAGCCGTCAATAGCCCGCCGCCGAGCCCACGGGGTCGCGGTCGTCGTCGGCGCCGTAGAGCCGGTAGGGCTTCGGCGGCCGGGCGAGGAACGGGATGGCGAGGTCGTCGGAGGCCCCGGCCCGGCCGACGGCGTCCGTGACGATGCCGGCCGCCTGCCCCCAGGGCGGCTTCTCCTTGAAGCGGTAGCCGGCCGCTTCGAGCAGGCGGCGCGTGTCGGGCGACACGGCCATGGGCTCGACCTCGATCGCGTCCGGCACCCACTGCATGTGCAGCCGCGGCGCGTCGATCGCCTCCGACACCGTCATGCCGTGGTCCACCACGTTGACAATGGCCTCCAGCGTGATGGTGATGATGCGCGAGCCCCCGGGGCTGCCGATCACCATCGCGAGCCGGCCGTCCTTCGTGAGGATGGTGGGGCTCATCGAGGAGATCGGCGTCTTGCCCGGCGCGACCGCGTTGGCGTCGCTGCCCAGGAGCCCGAACTGGTTCGACGCGCCGGATTTGACCGCGAAGTCGTCCATCTCGTCGTTCATCAGCACACCCGTGTCGCCCGCGACCCGGCGCAGGCCGAACCACGAGTTCAGCGTGTAGGTGACCGAGACGGCGTTGCCGGCCGCGTCCGCGACCGAGAAATGCGTGGTCTGCTGCCCCTCGGCCCGGGCGGGCGGGGGCGCGTCGAGCGTGGCCGAGGGCGTGGCCTTCACGGGGTCGATGCCGGCGCGGAGCGTCGCCGCGTAATCCTTGTCGGTCAGCCGCGCGACCGCGTTGCGGACGAAGTCGGGGTCGCCCAGGCCCTGGCGGTCGTGGTAGGCGCGGCGCATGGCCTCGACCAGCACGTGGACCTCGGCGGCCGAGTGGAATCCCATGGCGCCGAGGTCGTAGCCTTCGAGGATGTTGAGGATCTCGCAGATCGCGACGCCCCCGGCGCTCGGCGGCGG
>CAXTFP010000592.1:0-2359 GCA_964243135.1 uncultured Lichenihabitans sp. | reverse complement strand
GGCCACGTCCTGGCGCGGCCGATGGCCTTCGCCGGCGCCATCGCGTCCGCGGCCGTCGGGGTCCTGGACCGGCTCCTGGGCCGGGCGTCCCCGTCCGCGGCGGCTCCGGCCCGCACGTAAGGCCGCCCACCGGGCATGGGCCTTCCCTCCCGCGCCGTCATGGCGATGGTGGCCCGGCCGCCGCCTTGGGCCGGCGGGCGCCGCGCTTGCGGCTGAGCAGGACCTCGGGCAGCGCCACCGGCCGGAAATCCTGTGCGTCGACGCCGACGTCGTATTGCTTGGGCATCGGCGTCAGCTTGTTGTGCGAATGGCCGTGGAGGTTCAGCGCGCCGCGGCCCATGCCGTTCCAGGTGCGGAACGCGTAGTGGCACAGCACCACCATGCGGCCTTCGACGAGCAGTTCCGCGTAGCGCACCACCGAGGCCCAGCCCGGCAGCGCCAGGGTGGCGGGGTCGTCGTTGTTGCCGGCCACGAGGTGCTTCTCGCCCCGCAGCGCGTCGAGGATTGCGGCCGCGCGGTCGGGCGTCGGCCCGAGCGCGAAGTCGCCGAGGTGCCACACCGTGTCGCCCGGCCCCACGGCGGCGTTCCAGCGCGCGATGAGGGCCTCGTCGTGCTCGTCGAGCGTGGCGAAGGGGCGGTGGTCGAAGCGCAGCACGCGCATGTCGCCGAAATGCGTGTCGCCGGTGAAGAGGATCGTCATGCCGGGGAGACGCTTGCGGACGCCGGCCCGTTCCGGAGGACGGGAAACGGGGGCGAGATCCATGCGGCGCACTGTCCCTGCGACGAGAGATCCGCGAACCGCGAGGTCGCCCCACCGTTGGTCTGCTCCGCGCGACGCGGGACCACGAGAAGGGGCACACGATGGCCGAGACGGATATCAAGTCGATCTACACGACCTCGCTGCAGAACACCCACGCGCTCGAGCAGCAGGGCCTGCAGCAGATCGAGCACCAGCTCGCCGGGCTCGGGCAATATCCGCAGTACAAGTCGACGCTGGAAGGCCACAAGGCCACGATCACGCGGCAGATGGAGCGGCTCGACCGGGCGCTCACCGCCGTCGGCGCGTCGAAGTCGCTGTTCAAGGAGGGCGTCACGGGCGTCGCCGGCAAGATCGGCGCGGCCGTCCACGCCACGGCCCAGGACGAGACGCTGAAGAACCTCTTCGCGGGATACGCCTTCCAGTACGATCAGGTCGCGGCCTACAAGTCGCTGGCCGTGATCGCCGAGGCGGCCGGCTACCCCGACGCGGCTTCGGAGTTCCGCACCTCCATAGAGGAGGAGAAGAAGGCCGCCGACGTGATCGACGGGCTGATCGAGGGCGTGACGCGCGAGTACCTGAAGCTCGCCACCAGCGGACGCAAGGCCGACAGCTGAGTCCGGCACCGGAGGGGACTCGGCGTCCCCTCCCCGGCCCCGCGGCGGGCGGGATCGACATGCGGCACCTCGACCGGCATTGATTTCGCCGCGGGAAGGCGGAATCAGTTCGGATGCGAGGCTGCCGGGAGACGGGTGATGGCGATCAGATTCGTGGACAAGGCCCCCGAGGACGGGGGCGCCAAAACCAGACCGGCGCGGCGCGAGCCCAGGCCGGAGCAGCCCTTGGCCGCGCCGGCCTCAGCCGCGCCCGACTCGGTTGCGGCCGCGGAACCCGAACTCCCGTCGATCCCCCCGCCGGAGACGGCCGAGGGCGAGGCTTGCTCCCTGCCCTACGCCAAGCCCGAGCCGAAGCAGCGGGGCCGCAAGAAGCCGCCCGCGGCGGCGGGCGGCGCGGCCTCCAAGGCCGACGACGGGGAGGCCGGCCCGAAGCCGGCCGCGCCCGCCGCGGAGGATCTCCTGCCGGGCCTCCAGGTCCACGCCAAGCCGCAGCCGAAGCCCCGCGGCCGCAAAAAGGCCTTCGGCTGAGCGACCCTGGGGGTGCGAGGCTTGGCCCCTCGCACCGGCCCTTGCAGTCCAAGGGAGCCCGCACGATCTAGCGGTCGCGGGCCGATGGGGCGCGCCGCCCCGACGGGGCGTGACGACCGAGGACACTGAACATGCGCGGACTGATCGTTTCGGCATTGTGCGCCGGCGCCCTTCTGGCGGCCCCCGCCGCCGCCGAGGCCCGGGGCTGCATCAAGGGCGCCCTCGTGGGCGGGCTCGCCGGTCACGCCGTCGGCCACGGCTTCCTGGGCGCGATCGGCGGCTGCGCGGCGGGCCGCGCCATCGCCAACCGCAAGACGGTGCCGGCCGGCACCCGGCAGATGAACTCGGGCGTCGCCCCGGGCACGGTGCCCGCGGCCGCGGTCGGCGGAGGCCGACCCCGTGCCGCCCGGCTCCGGCCGGCGGCGGGGATGCCGCCCCGCCTGTGATTAACTTCTGG
>CAXTFP010000591.1:0-2367 GCA_964243135.1 uncultured Lichenihabitans sp. | reverse complement strand
GGCCGGGGCCGAGCGGGTGGCGGCCGAACTGCGCGCCGGGGGCCTGCCGGCCGAGGCCGTGACGGACCTCGAAGCCGCCGTGCGGGACGCCGACACCGTGTCCTGCGCGACGCTGTCGGCTGTGCCGCTGGTGCGGGGCGCCTGGCTCCGGCCCGGCCAGCACCTCGACCTCGTCGGCGCCTTCACGCTCGCGATGCGCGAGGCCGACGACGAGGCGCTGCGCCGCGCCCGCGTCTTCGTCGACACGCCGGCCGCCTGCCGCGAGGGCGGCGACGTGGCGGTGGCCATCCGCGACGGCGCGCTGAGGGAGGAGGACGTCGTGGCCGACCTCCACGCCCTGTGCCGGGGCCAGCACCCCGGCCGCGGGGGCCCGGACGAGATCACCCTGTTCAAGTCGGTCGGCACCGCCATCGAGGACCTCGCCGCGGCCGTGCTCGTGTGGGAGCGGCTCCGGGACGGCTGAACCCCGCCCCGCGCGCCGGCGTTGCCCCGGGCGACGCCGGAGGAGTTTCCATGGTCACGCGAGACTCCACGGGGCGTCCGCCCCTCCCCGACCGCGGCCACCGCCTGCCGCCGGGCCAGCGCGAGACGCGCGGCTTCCCCGTGCTGCAGATCGGCCGGACGCCGCACATCGACATGACCCGGTGGCGCTTCGTGCTCTACGACCGCGCCCGCCCGCTGAAGAGCTGGAGCTGGGCGCAGTTCGACGCCCTGCCGAAGACGAAGTGGCGCGGCGACATCCACTGCGTCACGGCCTGGTCGAAGTTCGACACCCTGTGGGAGGGCGTCACGGTCGACGACCTGCTCGGCGACGCGACCGGCGGCGCGCCGCCGACGCCCTTCGCGCTGGCGGTCTCCTTCGACGACTATTCCACCAACGTGCCGGCCGCGGACCTCGTCGGCGGCCGGGCCATGATCGCCACGCGCTTCGCCGGGGCGCCGATCGCGCCCGACCACGGCGGCCCGGCCCGGCTGCTCGTGCCCCACCTCTACTTCTGGAAGAGCGCCAAGTGGCTCCGCGCCCTGCGCTTCACCGAGCGCGACGAGCCCGGCTTCTGGGAGGTGAACGGCTACCACATGCGCGGTGACCCGTGGCGGGAGGAGCGGTTCCAGGAGGGTTGATCGTCCGTCGATGTTCTTATTTTGTTCTTGACGCTGGGCGGCCATCGTGGTCTATATGGCTTCGCTGCAGAGATGCGGTTCGGCCCGGGCGCCTTCGCTTCCGGGCCTTTTCTTTGCCCGGATCCCCCCATGGCGCCGAGACAGCCCGGCCGGCGCAAGCCGGCGCCCGCGCCGCCCGACGAGGCCACGGCCGAGATCCGCGCGGCCATCCGGGCCCACGTGCCCGAGGCCATCCGCGAACTCGCGCGGCTCGCCCGCGAGGCCGCGAGCGAGCAGGCCCGCGTCGCGGCCATCAACGCCCTGATCGACCGCGGCTACGGCGACCTCAAGCACGCGGCCGAGGTGGACGAGGGCGTGCACGGCATCACGGTCCGCTTCGTCGCCCCCGCCGAGCCATCCTGACGCCGGCCCTCGCCGCCGTCGTCCCAGACACGCGGCCCAAGGGAGGATGATGGCACCCATGGCATCACGGCCCGGTCCGTCGACCCGAAGCCTGGAGATCGCGCTGCCGGACGCCTTCCGGCCCCTGTTCACGCCCTCGCGCTACAAGGCCTTCTACGGCGGCCGCGGCTCGGGCAAGTCCCACGCGGTGGCGACCGCGCTGGTGCTGATGGCGGCCGAACGGCCGCTGCGGGTGCTGGCGGCGCGCGAGATCCAGCGCTCGATCCGCGACAGCTCGAAGCGCCTGCTCGACGACCGCATCGCGGCGCTGGGCCTCGGGGGCCGCTACCGCTCGACTGCCGAGGCGATCCGCGGGCGCAACGGCTCGCTGTTCCTGTTCGCGGGACTCCGGTCCAACCCCGAGTCGATCAAGTCCATGGAGGGGATCGACATCGCCTGGGTCGAGGAGGCCGCGAGCGTGTCGCGGCGCTCGCTCGACATCCTGGTGCCGACCATCCGCAAGCCCGGCTCCGAGCTCTGGTTCACGTGGAACCCGCGCCACCCGTCGGATCCGGTCGACGCCATGTTCCGGCAGGGTCCGCCCCGGCCCGACGCCGTGGTCGGCCGGGTGAGCCACGCCGACAATCCGTGGTTCCCGGCGGTGCTCGACGCCGAGCGGCTGTGGGACCGCTCGCGCGACCCCGAAAAATACGCCCACGTGTGGGAGTGCGCCTACCAGGTCCGCGCCGAAGCGCGGGTCCGGCGGCACCGGGTGGTGGGTCGCCGGGTCGAGCGCGTTGTAGATCGGCACGCAGCGCCGGGCACCCAGCGCCCGATAGGCCGACACCACCGGCGGCCCGCCGC
>CAXTFP010000590.1:0-2369 GCA_964243135.1 uncultured Lichenihabitans sp. | reverse complement strand
GCCTCGGGCCGCGCCGCATAGAGGCTCGACACCTCGGCGACGAGCCGCCGCGCCGCGTCCCGGTCGTCCGCGAGCCGGGCCGCCGCCAGCGCCGCGTGAAGCCGCGCCACCCTGGCCTGCCGGAACACGCCCACGATCTCCCGCACCAGCAGCCCGAGCGCCGCAAGCCCGAGCAGGGCGAGCAGCCCGACGCCGAACCAGCCCAGCGCCGGCGTGCGCGAGAACAGCTCCTCGACCAGCCGCGACACCCACAGCCCGACGGACAGCGAGACGAGCCCGCCCAGCGCCGCCCCGAACAGCGCCCCCCAGCCGCGCCGCGTCCGGCGCCGCATGCCGAGCGCCTGGGCCGCCTCGACTGCGGCCTCGTCGGGCGTCAGCGCGCCGCGGGCGGCCTCGGCCGCGAAGGGATCCTCCCGGCTTTCCAGCACCACGGGCGGCCGGGCCGGTGCGAAGCCGAGGGGGTCGGGCACAGCCTCCGGATCATCGAGCCGGAAGGCGCGGGGCCGCGGGCGCCGGGCATCCGGGACGTCGGTCACGCGAGCTTGTCCCCCAGCAGGAACTGCAGGGCGCGGTCGAGTCGGATGTGGGGCAGGGCGCCCTCCGCGCCCGCGTCAGGCGGAGGCGGGCGGAAGCGCACAAAGCGGTAGTCGTTGTCCCCCTCGGGGATCGCCAGCCCGTCGCCGCGCAGCGCCAGCTTCGGGTCGAGCGGCAGCTCGCCGGGGAAGATGGCGGCCTCGGCCGAGCCATCGAAGGTGTCGCCGTCGATGACTTCGCCGGCCAGCGGCGTGCCCACGATGGCGTCGAGCGCGTCGCGCCCCTGCTTCACGGCCGCTTCCCGCGTCGCCCGCACGGCCGCGAGCGCGATGACGTCGATCGAGGCGCCGACGTCCTCGGCCCGGGCGATGCCGCGGGCGACGAGGAGCCGGAGGATGGCCTCGAGCCGGTCGTGGCTCGTGTGGTGGAGGTGGTCGGCCTTGGTGGCCGCGAAGAGGATGCGGTCGATGCGCGGGCGGAACAGCGTCGACAGCAGCCCGGAGCGCCCGGCCCGGTAGGCCCCGAGCACGTCGGCCAGCGCGTTCTGCAGGTCGCGCACCGCGGCCGGCCCCGAGTTCAGCGCCGCCAGCGCGTCGACCAGCACGATCTGCCGGTCGAGCCGGGCGAAATGGTCGCGGAAGAAGGGCTTCACCACGTGGGCCTTGTAGCTCTCATAGCGCCGCTCCATCGTGGCGGCGAGCGAGCCCGGCCGGGGCGAGGCGGCGCCGGGCAGGGGCGCGAAGGTCAGGGCCGGGGAGCCTTCGAGGTCGCCCGGCATCAGGAAGCGGCCCGGCGGCAGGGTCGACAGGGCGTAGAGCTCCGTGCGGCTCGCCCGGAGATAGTGGGTGAAGAGCTCCGCGCAGCGCCGCGCCACCTCCTCCGAGGCCGGCGCGTCGGCGCCGAGCATGGCCGTGTAGCCGCGCCATTCGGCCGCGAGGGGCGCGCGGGCCGCGGCGGCGCTGGCCTCCAGCGTTTCCTCGGACCACTGCGCGTAGGACTTGCCGAGCAGCGGCAGGTCGAGCAGCCATTCCCCCGGGTAGTCGACGATGTCGAGTGTCAGCGACGCCGGCCCGGGGCGCCAGCCGGCGCGCCGCTCGTAGTCGACCGTGACCCGCAGTTCGGAGATGCGCCGGGTCGATTCCGGCCAGCAGCGCTCCACCGTGAGGGACGCGAGGTGGTCCTCGACGGCGAAACGCGGCACGGCGTCGTCGGGCTGGGGCTGGAGAAAGCCGCGGGTGATCCGCCCCTCGGCGGCGGCGCGGAACACCGGCAGCCGCGCACCTCGCCCCGTCAGCGCCTGCACCAGCGCCGTGATGAACACCGTCTTGCCGGCCCGCGACAGGCCCGTGACGCCGAGCCTCAGCCCGTTGCCGGTCACGTAGTCGGCGACGCTGCGGGCCGTGATGCGGGCTTCGAGGGCGAGGTCGGCGATGAGGCTCAAGGCGCGGGGCTTCCGGGGCGTCGCACCTCGTCTACCCGCACCGGGCCGCCCGCGCCAGGGGACGACGCCGCGCCCCGCCGCGCCGCCACGACCTCGGCCGCATGGGCGACCGCAGCGTCGATGAGGTCCTGGCCGGCGCCGAGCGGGCCGATCTCGACGGCCGACATGTTGTGCAGGAGCCGCGCGAGATGCGGCATCGGCCGCCCCTCGGGGTCGAACAGCGCGAGGTCGGCCGTCACCGATCCCGCGATGCCGGCCGCCGCCCGGGCCGCGTAGTTCGCGATCCGCGCGGCATCGCCGCCGCAGGCCGGGGCGGAGGGCGGCGCGGCGCCCGGCCGGGCCGCGAGCGCGTCGGGCAGGGAAGCCGATAGGCTGACCGGCGCCGGCCCCAGCC
>CAXTFP010000589.1:0-2374 GCA_964243135.1 uncultured Lichenihabitans sp. | reverse complement strand
CATCGAGAAGATGTCGAAGTCCAAGCGCAACATCGTCGACCCCGACGACATCATCGCCACTTACGGGGCCGACACGGCGCGCTGGTTCATGCTCTCGGACAGCCCGCCCGACCGGGACGTCATCTGGACCGAGGAGGGCGTGCAGGGCTCGGCCAAGTTCGTGCAGCGCCTGTGGCGGCTCGTGGGCGAGCTGGCCCGGGCCTCGGCGCCGGGCGAGGCCACGCCGGAGGGCGCGCAGGGCCGCGCGCTCGACGTCCGCAAGAGCGCCCACCGCGCGCTGATCCGCGTCGAGGAGGACGTTGAGCGGCTGCGCTTCAACCGCTGCGTGGCCCATATCTACGACCTGTCGAACCAGCTCTCGGCCGCCATCGGCGGCACCGAGGAGCCGGTCGCCCCGGGCTCGGCGCTGGCCCACGCCTTCGGGGAAGCGGCCGGCATCCTGGTGCAGGTGCTGGCGCCCTTCATGCCGCATCTCGCCGAGGCCTGCTGGGCCGCGCTGGGCCACGACACGCTCGTCGCCGCGACGCCCTGGCCGCGGGCGGACCGCGCCCTGGTGGTCGAGGACACGATCACCCTGCCCGTCCAGGTGAACGGCCGCCGGCGGACCGAGATCACCGTGGCGCGCGACGCCGAGACGGGCGTGATTGAGGCCACGGCCCTGGCGGCCGCGGTGTCGCTGGGGGTGACGACGCACAGGAAGGTGATCGTGGTGCCGGGAAGGATCGTCAATGTCGTGGTGTGACCGCCACCCCGCCACAGCCGCCCTGCTGGGGGCGATCGCGCTCAGCCTCGGAGGCTGCTTCACGCCGATGTACATGGGGGCCGGCGGCCACCTCGGCGGCGACCTCCAGGCCATCGCGGTCGACCCCGTGCCGGAGCGCCTGGGCCACTACCTGCGCGACCAGCTCATCAGCGACCTCAACGGCACGGGCGACAAGCCGGACCCGCGCTACCGCCTGCAGCTCACGACGGCCGAGCGCGTGCAGACGGCGCTGGTCGACATCACCACGCAGCGTGCCCAGAACGCCACGGTGATCACGGACATCAAATACACGCTGCTGCCCATCGAGGGCGGGCCGCCGCTGGCGACCGGCACGGTGACGAGCTTCGCGACCTACGATCGCTCGTCGCAGCGCTTCGCCAACATCCGCGCCGCCCGCGATGCCGAGATCCGCGACGCCCGCACGGTGGCGGACGAGATCACCACCCAGCTCGCCGCCAAGCTGGGCGGCAAGGCCGTCGACTGATCGCGGCTATCGCGACCGAGACTCGCGAAGGCTCGCAGTCTTGGACCATTTGGTGCGATCCGAAACCGACGGGGAGGGCGGTCCCGCCCTCCCCGTCGGCCCGTCACGCGGCGGCCGGCATCGTGGCCATGTCGATCACGAACCGGTACTTCACGTCGCTCTTCAGCATCCGCGCGTAGGCCGTCTCGATCTCCTCCATGCGGATCATCTCGATGTCCGAGGTGATGCCGTGCTGCCCACAGAAGTCGAGCATCTCCTGCGTCTCGGCGATGCCGCCGATCAGCGAGCCCGCGAAGTTACGGCGCTTGAAGATCAGGCCGAAGACGCTGGTGGCGAGCGGCTTCTCGGGGGCACCGACCTGGCACAGCGTGGCGTCGCGCTTGAGGCAGTTGAGCAGGGCGTTGATGTCGTGGACCGCCGCCACCGTGTCGAGCATGAAATCGAAGCGGCCAGCCTGGGCCGCCATGGCGTCGGGATCCTTCGAGATCACCACCTCGTCGGCGCCGAGCCGCCGCGCGTCCTCCGCCTTGTCGGGCGAGGTCGTGAACAGCACGGTCCGCGCGCCCATGGCATGGGCGAGCTTCACGCCCATGTGACCGAGCCCGCCGAGGCCTACAATACCGACTGTCTGGCCGGGCCCGACCTTCCAGTGCTTCAAGGGCGAGTAGGTCGTGATGCCGGCGCAGAGCAGCGGCGCCACGGCCTTGGCGTCGAGGTTGGCCGGGATCTTCAGCGTGAAGCTCTCGTCCACCACCACGGCCTGCGAGTAGCCGCCGAAGGTGAGGCCGCCCGAAACCTTGTCCTCGCTGTTGTACGTGAAGGTTTGGCCCTTCTCGCAGTAGTTCTCCAGCCCCTCGGCGCAGGACGGGCAGTCGCGGCAGGAGTCGACGAGGCAACCGACACCCGCGAGGTCGCCGACCTTGAACTTCGTCACGGCACCGCCGACGGCCGAGACGCGCCCGACGATCTCGTGGCCGGGCATGCAGGGGTAGAGCGTGTTGCCCCACTCGTTCCGCGCCTGATGCAGGTCGGAGTGGCAGACGCCGCAGTACAGGATGTCGATGCGGACGGCCTTCGGGCCGGGATCGCGGCGCTCGAAGGAGAAGGGCGCGAGCGGAGTCTTCGCC
>CAXTFP010000588.1:0-2381 GCA_964243135.1 uncultured Lichenihabitans sp. | reverse complement strand
GGCCTCGGCCGCCGTGCTCAGTGCCTACGGGTTCGGCCTCCTGCCGATCCTGCTGATCTCGTCGGCGCGCTCGGGCTTCCAGGCGCGCGGCAACACCACCGTGCCCATGGTGGCGTCGCTGCTCGCGGTCGCCTTCAACCTCGCCCTGAAGATCGTGCTCTATCACCCCTTCGGCGCCGTCGGGCTCGCGGCCGCGACGGCCGTGGGCGCCTGGGTCAACCTGCTCGTGCTCTGCACCATCGGTTGGCTGCAGGATGTCGTGCGGCCCGACGACACGCTGGTGCGGGTGGCGCTGGCGGTCGACGCCGCGGCCCTGGCGCTCGGGGTCTACGTCTTCGCGGCGGATGGGCGCATCGGGGCCGCGACGCTCGGATGGCGGTTCGCCGATGTCCTGCACCTCGCCCTCACGGGGGCCGGCGGTGCCGCGGTCTACGCGACGGGACTCGGCGTGGCGCTCAGGATCTGCGGCGTGCGCCTGCCGCTGCGACGTCGGTCAGTGGCATAGCTCAAGCAGGTCTCAAGAGGCCCCCGCCCCCTTGCTGGGTCCGGAAGCCTTTCGACGTCACTTCGCCAGGGCGTCGAGCACGCGCGCCCAGGAGCGGGCGCCCTTGTGGAAGGAGGCGAGCTCGTATTTCTCGTTGGGCGAGTGGACCCGATCGTCGTCGAGCGCGAAGCCGATCATCAGCACGTCCATCTTCAGATCCTGCTTGAAGGTGCCGACGATGGGGATCGAGCCGCCCGAGCCCGCCATCACCGGCTCCCTGCCCCATTCGGCGTGCAGCGCGCGCCGCGCCCGCGTGAGCGCCTCGGAGCTGAAGGGCAGTTGCAGGGCCGGGCTGGCACCGTGGGGCGTGAACTCGGCCGTGCAGTCGCTCGGCAGGCGGGCGCGCACGAAGGCGCGGAACGCCGCCGCCACCTTGGCGGGGTCCTGCCGGCCGACGAGGCGGAACGACACCTTGGCGCTGGCCTGCGCCGGCAGCACGGTCTTCGACCCCACGCCGCCGTAACCGCCCGTGACGCCGTTGACGTCGCAGGTCGGCCGCGACCAGATCTTCTCCAGGAGGCCGCGCCCCCGCTCGCCCACCGGCACCGACAGGCCGATATCGCGCATGAACTCGCCCTCCTCGAAGGGCAGCGCCCGCCACTGCTCGGCGACGTCGGCCGGCAGCTCGTCCACGCCCTCGTAGAAGCCCGGCAGGGCGACGCGGCCGTCGGCCTCGTGGAGGTCGGCGATGATGCGCGACAGGACGTGGATCGGGTTGACTGCCGCCCCGCCGTAGCCGCCCGAGTGGAGGTCGCGGTCGGCGCCGTGCACCACGACCTCTTCCAGCACCAGCCCTCGCAGCATGGTGGTGATGGAGGGCGTCTCGGCGTCCCACATGCCGGTGTCGCAGACGAGCGCGAGGTCGGCCTTCAGCTCCTCGCGGTTGTCCGCGATGAACGCCGGCAGCGAGGGCGATCCCGTCTCCTCCTCGCCCTCGAACAGCACGGTCACGTCGCAGGGCAGCCCGCCCGTGCTCTGGAACGCCCGGCAAGCCTCGACGAAGGTCATGAGCTGGCCCTTGTCGTCCGAGGCGCCGCGCGCCACGATCCGCTTGCCCTCCTGCACCTCGGCCTTGAACGGGTCCGTGTTCCACAGCGTCAGCGGGTCGACCGGCTGCACGTCGTAATGGCCATAGAACAGCACGTGCGGCGCGTCGCGGCGCGCGGCCTTGGCGCGGCCCACCACCATCGGCCGACCGGCGGTCGGCCGCACCGACGCCTCGAAGCCCAGGCCCGTCAGCTCCGCGGCCAGCCAATCGGCGGCGCGGGCGCATTGCGGTGCGTAGGCGGCGTCGGTCGAGATGGACGGCACGGCCAGCAGCTCGAAGAGCCGGCCCAGGGCGGCCGGCTGGTTGGCGTCGATGGTGGAAAGGACGGCGTCGATCGAGGCCATGTCGGATCCCGTTCACGGAAAGGCGATCCACGCCGCCGGCAGTGCCGCGGGATCTCGTGCCGCGTGTGTTACCAGCGCGCCCCGCCCTCGAACAGGCGCAAAAAGGCCCCGGTCCCCGCGAGAGGACCAGGGCCGTGTTCGGCGATCAGAAGATGTGGCTGAAGATGAAGTAGAGCGTGCCCGACAGGATCATGGCGCAGGGCAGGGTCAGGATCCAGGCCAGCGCGATGTTGCGGATCGTCTCCATCTGCACGCCCGAGCCGTTGGCCGCCATGGTGCCGGCGACGCCCGAGGACAGGACGTGGGTGGTGGAGACGGGCAGGCCGTACTGGTCGGCCGCCGCGATGGTCGCCATGGCGACGAGTTCGGCCGCGGCGCCCTGCCCGTAGTTGAGGTGCGTCTTGCCGATCTTCTCGCCCACCGTCACCACGATGCGCTTCCAGCC
>CAXTFP010000587.1:0-2385 GCA_964243135.1 uncultured Lichenihabitans sp. | reverse complement strand
GCTGTCGGCGGCCATCGGCTTCGACGGGCTCGTCACCGGCCAGGAGAACGACCTCCACGACCGCACCGCCACCGCCACCGTGGCGCGGCTCGAAGCCCTGAACCACCAGAAGACCAGCGTGCTGTTCGAGGCCGCGCTGGAGATCGGCGCCCGCGTGGCGGGGGCCGCCGACCGCTCGATCGACGAGCTGCGGCAGGTCGCGGCCCACCTCGGCCTCGCCTATCAGATCGCCGACGACCTCTTCGACGTCTCGGTCGCTGCCGGGCCGCAGTCGAAGGATCTGCGCAAGGACGACGGCAAGCCCACGGTCGTGTCGCTGCTCGGCGCCGAGCGCGCCCGCGAGCGCTTCGGGCACCACATGTCCGAAGCGCTGAAGCTTCTCCCGGCCCGCGGCCCTGGCGGCCAGCCGCTCAGGGACTACATCGTGGTGACGTTCGCCCAGACGCGTCTCTGCTGAGCAGAAAGCCCATCGATGTCCGCCACCGCCGCAGCGACCCGCCCCGCGGATCGCTACACCCGCCAGGCCGCCGTGGGCTTGACCCTCGCCGGCGCCGTCACGGGCGGATGGCTCGCCCTCCACGTCCTCGACGTCTTCGTCCTGCCCTGGCGGGCGGCGCTGATCCTCTCGCCCCTCCTCGTGGCGCTGCAGTGCTGGCTCTCGGTCGGGCTGTTCATCGTGTCGCACGACGCCATGCACGGGTCGCTGGCGCCGTTCCGGCCGAATACCAACCGCGCCGTCGGCCGCACGGTGCTGCTGCTCTACGCCGGGATCTGGTACGACGCGCTGGTGACGCGACATTTCGCCCACCACCGCGCGCCCGGCACCGAGCATGATCCCGACTTCGCGGGCGACGGCCGGGTCGGGTTCTGGCGCTGGTTCGGCCGGTTCTTCGCCGAATACCTGTCTGTCGGCCAGGTCGCGCGGCTGATGGCCGGCACCGCCGTCTACCTGCTCCTGTTCGGCGTGCCGATGGAGCGGCTGCTGCTGTTCTGGGCCCTGCCCGCCATCCTGTCGGCGTTCCAGCTCTTCTACTTCGGCACCTACCTGCCGCATCGCGCCGAGGAGGACGAGTTCGGCGACGACCACCGCGCGCGCTCCAACGACTTTTCCTGGATCATGTCGCTGCTGACCTGTTTCCACTTCGGCTACCACCACGAGCACCATGACGGCCCCTCGGTGCCGTGGTGGCGCCTGCCCGCGCTGCGCCGCCCGACCCGCGGGGTCGCGCGGCCGTGACCGTGTCGCACATCCTCCTGCCGCTGCTCCTCGTGCTCGCCACCGTGGCCGGGACCGAGTTCGCGGCCGTCGTGATCCACCGCCACGTCATGCACGGCTTCGGCTGGGGCTGGCACCGCTCGCATCACGAGGCCCACGACGACCTCTTGGAGCGGAACGACCTCTACGCCGTGTTCTTCGCGGGCTTCGCCATCGTGCTGATGGTGCTGGGACACTGGTGGACGCCGCTGTTCTGGGTGTCCATCGGCTTCGTGGTCTACGGCCTGCTCTACTTCATGGTGCACGACGGGCTGGTGCACCAGCGCTGGCCCTTCCGGCACGTGCCGCGGCGCGGCTACCTGAAGCGCCTGTACCAGGCGCACAAGCTGCACCACGCGGTCGACGGCCGCGACGGCACCGTGTCGTTCGGCTTCCTCTACGCCCCGCCGCTCGACAGGCTGCGCGAGGACCTGCGCCGGAACGGCACGCTGCGCCGCTGACGGGAACGGGATGATCTCCGATCCGTTAAGCGGACCCTCAGCATTCTCATGATGGACTGCACCCCGCGCCGGGATCATCCCCGGCGGAGCGTGATGCGTCGCGGGAGCGGACATGGTGGACGGCTGCACCGAAGGTCTCGACACGGGGTTCGTGTCCCTGGGCTACGCCAAGGTGGCGTTCCTGGGCGTGGTCCAGGGCCTGACCGAGCTCATGCCCATCTCGTCGACCGCCCACATGCGGATCGTGCCGGCGCTGCTCGGCTGGCGTGATCCCGGCTCGGCCTTCTCGGCCGCCATGCAACTCGCCGCTCTGGCGGCCGTGATCTCGTATTTCTGGCGCGACGTGTCGGGCATCGGCGGGGGCGCGATCCGGGCGGCCTTCCGAGGCCGCTTCGGCGCCTGGGACTTCCGCTTCGCGGTCTGGGTCGTGCTCGCCACGATGCCGATCGCCGTCGCCGGCCTGCTCCTGTCGTCGCGGCTCAACGCCTGCGGCTCGCCGCTGCGCGGGCTGCAGGTGGTCGGGGCCTCCTGCATCGCCATGGCGGTGCTGCTGGCCATCGCCGAACTCTACTGCCGACACCGCCGCATGCTGGCCGACATGACGCCGCCCCCCGCCATGGTGGCGGGCATCGCCCACATCGGCGCCCTCCTCCCCGGCGTGTCGACCTC
>CAXTFP010000586.1:0-2388 GCA_964243135.1 uncultured Lichenihabitans sp. | reverse complement strand
TTGCTCTTGCCGTACAGGTTCAAGGGGCGCAGCCGGCGCGGCGCGGTCGTGTCGGTCATCGCCAACCCCTACGCGGGCCGCTACGTGGCCGAGATCACCCCCTTCATGAAGGACTTGGAGCCGCTCGGCGCCCGCATGGCCCGCGCGCTGCTCGACGCGCTCGGCGGCGATCCCGCCGTGATCCAGGGCTACGGCAAGGGCGCCATCGTGGGCACGGCCGGCGAGCTCGAACACGGCGCGCTGTGGCACGCCCCCGGCGGCTACGCCATGCGGGCCGTGCTCGGCGACGCCCGCGCCATCGTGCCCTCCACCAAGAAGGTCGGCGGCCCCGGCACTCGGCTCGACGTGCCCGTCACCCACGTCAACGCGTCCTACGTCCGCAGCCACTTCGACGCCATGGAGGTCGGGGTGACGGACGGGCCGCGCGCCGACGAGATGGCCTTCGTGCTGGTGATGACGACGGGGCCGCGCATCCACCAGCGCGCCGGGGGCCTCCAGGCCGCGGACATCAGGGGCGAGGACGGGCTGCGATGAGCGCCGACATCCGCAAGATCGTCGTGGTGGTCGAGGAAGTCTCGACCGAGATGGGCCGCCCGGTCCGGCCGCCGACGCGACGCGCCGCCGCGCTCGCGGTGATCGCCAATCCCTTCGCCGGAACCTACGTCGAGGACCTGTCGCCGCTGATGGCGATCGGCGAGGAGCTGGGCGAGCTGCTCACGCGGCGCGCCGTGGCGGCCCTGGGCATCCCGGGCGAGGCCGCGCAGAGCTACGGCAAGGCCGCGCTGGTGGGCGAGGACGGCGAGCTGGAGCACGCCGCGGCCCTGCTGCACCCGCGCCTGGGCGCCCCCGTGCGCCGCGTGCTCGGCCGGGGCGCGGCCCTGATCCCCTCCTCGAAGAAGCGCGGCGGCCCCGGCGCGGTGCTGGACATCCCGCTCGGCCACAAGGACGCGGCCTTCGTGCGCAGCCACTTCGACGGCATGGAGGTGCGGATCAACGACGCGCCGCGCGCCCGCGAGATCGTGGTGGCGGTCGCCGTGACGGACGGCGGGCGGCCCCTGCCCCGCGTCGGCGGGCTGACGGTGGACGAGATCAAGGGCGAGGACGGGCTGCGGTGACGCGCGCCCCGTCGCCTCCGCCCGTCGAGCATGCCCGGCGGGGCCGGGGTGGACTGACTGACGATTCGGCACGGACCAGAGGGAGAACCGGGATGAACCGCGTGACGACGACGATGGCGGCCTGCGTGGCGGCCCTGACGGCTTCGGCCGGGGCGGGCGCCCTGGCGGCGGACGGCGAGATCAAGATCGGCGAGATCAATTCCTACTCGGCCCTGCCGTCCTTCACCGAGCCCTACCGCAAGGGCTGGCAGATGGCGGTCGACGAGATCAACGCCCACGGGGGCATCGGCGGCAAGACGCTGGTCGTCGTGTCCAAGGACGACACCGGCAAGCCCGGCGAGGCCGTGACGGCCGCCAACGAGCTCGTGTCGCGCGACGGCGTGGCCATGCTGGCGGGCGGCTTCTTCTCCAACGTGGGCTTGGCGCTCGGCGACTTCGCCAAGCAGAAGAAGGTCGTCTACCTCGCGGGCGAGCCCCTGACGGACGCGCTCGTCTGGTCGGCCGGCAACCGCTACACGTTCCGCCTGCGGCCCTCGAACTACATGCAGGCCGCCATGCTGGCCGACGAGGCCGCGAAGCTCCCGGCCAAGACCTGGGCCAGCATCGCGCCGAACTACGAATACGGCCAGTCGGCCGTGACGGTGTTCAAGAAGCTGCTCGCGGCGCGCCGGCCGGACGTGACCTGGGTGGGCGAGCAGTGGCCGACGCAGGGCAAGATCGACGCCGGCCCCGTTGTCCAGGCCATCGCGGCCGCCAAGCCCGACGCCATCCTCAACGTCGAGTTCGGCCCCGACCTCGTCAAGCTCGTGCGCGAGGGCACCACGCGGGGCCTGTTCAAGGACCGCAGCGTGGTCAGCTTCCTGACCGGCGAGCCCGAATACCTCGATCCCCTGAAGGACGAGGCGCCCGAGGGCTGGATCGTCACGGGCTACCCCTGGGCCGCGATCCATACCCCTGAGCACGACGCCTTCCTGAAAGCCTACCAGGACCGCTACCACGACCATCCCCGGCTCGGCTCCGTCGTCGGCTACACGCTGATCGAGGCGGCGGCCGACATCCTGCGCAAGGCCGGCTCGACCGACTCCGAGGCGATCGTGACGGCCGCCGAGGGGCTCGGCTTCGACACGCCCTTCGGCCACGCCTCCTTCCGCGCGGCCGACCACCAGGCCACGCTGGGCGCCTTCGTGGGCACCACGGCCGTGAAGGACGGCGCCGGCGTCATGGTGAACCCGCGCTATGTCGACGGCACCGCGGTGCTGCCCTCCGCGGCCGA
>CAXTFP010000585.1:0-2394 GCA_964243135.1 uncultured Lichenihabitans sp. | reverse complement strand
TGTTCTACCAGGGCATCCGCCCGGCCGTGAACGTCGGCCTGTCGGTGTCGCGCGTCGGCTCCGCGGCCCAGACCAAGGCGATGAAGAAAGTCGCTGGCCGCATCAAGGGCGAGCTCGCGCAGTACCGCGAGATGGCGGCCTTCGCCCAGTTCGGTTCCGACCTCGACGCCACGACCCAGCGCTTGCTGAACCGCGGCTCGCGCCTGACCGAGCTCCTGAAGCAGCCTCAGTTCGCGCCGCTCAAGATGGAGGAGCAGGTCTGCGTGATCTACGCAGGCGTCAACGGTTACCTCGACCAACTGCCGGTCAACCGCATCCGCGCCTATGAGGACGGGCTGCTATCCCTGCTGCGCTCCAGCCACCTGCCGCTGCTCGACGCCATCCGGACCTCCAAGGACCTCAGCGACGACTCCGCGGGCAAGCTGAAGGGCGCCGTCGAGGGCTACACCAAGTCCTTCGCCTGACGGCTTCGGCGCGGCCCGACCACCCATCGATCGACTCCGGACCCCGCGGTCCGGGGCGCCTCCTCCGACAAGAGCCCCCGCCATGCCGTCCCTGAAGGACCTGCGCAACCGGATCTCCTCGGTCAAGTCGACCCAGAAGATCACCAAGGCCATGCAGATGGTCGCGGCCGCCAAGCTGCGCCGCGCCCAGATGGCGGCCGAAGCCGCGCGCCCCTTCGCCGAACGCATGGAGAAGGTGCTGGCCAACCTCGCGCGGGGCATCGGCGCCGGCACGCAGGCGCCGAAGCTCCTCGCCGGCAACGGCCGCGACCGGGTGCACCTCCTCGTGGTCTGCACGGCCGAGCGCGGGCTCTGCGGAGCCTTCAACGGCTCCATCGTGCGGCTGGCGCGCGAGCACGCCAACCGGCTGCTGCGCGAGGGCAAGACGGTGAAGATGCTGCTCGTCGGCAAAAAGGGCTTCGAGCAGCTCCGCCGCCAGTTCGAGAACGACATCGTCGAGGTGATCGAGCTGCGCGCCTCCAAGCAGATCGGCTTCGGCGAGGCCGACCCCATCGGCAAGAAGATCATCGCCATGTTCGAGGCGGGCGACTTCGACGTCTGCACGCTGTTTTTCTCGCGTTTCCGCTCGGTCATCGCCCAGGTGCCGACGGCGCTGCGGCTGATCCCGGCCGAGTTCCCCGAATCCACCGACGCGACCGGCACGGGCGCGGCCTACGAATACGAGCCCGGCGAGGACGAGATCCTGGCGTCGCTGCTGCCGCGCAACATTTCCATCCAGGTGTTCCGCGCGCTGCTGGAGAACGCCGCCTCCGAGCAGGGCTCGCGCATGAGCGCCATGGACAATGCCACTCGCAACGCCGGCGAGATGATCAAGAAGCAGACCCAGATCTACAACCGCTCCCGCCAGGCGATGATCACCAAGGAGCTGATCGAGATCATCTCGGGCGCCGAAGCCCTGTAACGGGCGCGCGCCCGCGCCATCTCTCAAGCAGACGCATCGCCGAAGCCGCCGCGCGCCGCGCGCATTACGTGAGGACACCATGGACGATTTCACCCGAGACAGCGCCGGCAACAGCCTGAACGCCACGACGAACCGCACGCCCGGCCAGATCACCCAGATCATCGGCCCCGTGGTGGACGTGAAGTTCGAAGGCCACCTGCCCGAGATCCTGAACGCGCTCGAAACCTCCAACAACGGCAACCGCCTCGTCCTCGAAGTGGCCCAGCATCTCGGCGAAAACGCCGTGCGCTGCATCGCCATGGACATCTCCGAGGGCCTGACCCGCGGCCAGTCCGTGACCGACACCGGCCAGCCGATCCTGGTGCCGGTGGGCGAGGGCACGCTCGGCCGCATCATGAACGTCATCGGCGAGCCGGTCGACGAGGCCGGCCCCATCGTGACGGACGGCACCCGCGCCATCCACCAGCCGGCGCCGACCTACGCCGAGCAGTCCACCGAGGCGCAGATCCTCGAGACGGGCATCAAGGTCGTCGACCTCCTGGCGCCCTATGCCAAGGGCGGCAAGATCGGCCTCTTCGGCGGCGCTGGCGTCGGCAAGACCGTGCTGATCATGGAACTGATCAACAACGTCGCCAAGGCGCACGGCGGCTATTCCGTCTTCGCCGGCGTGGGCGAGCGCACCCGTGAGGGCAACGACCTTTACCACGAGATGATCGAGTCCAAGGTCAACATGGACCCGCACGAGAACGGCGGCTCCGCGACCGGCTCGAAATGCGCCCTCGTCTATGGCCAGATGAACGAGCCCCCGGGCGCCCGCGCCCGCGTGGCGCTGACGGGCCTGACCGTCGCCGAGAACTTCCGCGACAAGGGCCAGGACGTGCTCTTCTTCGTCGACAACATCTTCCGCTTCACGCAGGCCGGCTCGGAAGTGTCGGCGCTGCTCGGCCGCATCCCCTCGGCGGTGGGCTA
>CAXTFP010000584.1:0-2403 GCA_964243135.1 uncultured Lichenihabitans sp. | reverse complement strand
CCTTCGTTCCCTACGCGCGGCCGTTGCACGCCGTGGGGCCGGACGGCACGGGGGTGGAACTTGAGTCCCGCCCCGGCGCCGACGGGTTCTTCGAGGGGCCGGTGCCGGACGGGAGGGCCCGCTATCGCCTGCGCGCCGGCAACCCCGGCGGCTCCTGGGACCTCGACAACCCTTACAGCTTCGGCCCGGTGCTCGGCGACCTCGACGACCACCTCTTCGTCGAGGGAACCCACCAGGAGCTTTACCGCCAGCTCGGCGCCCATCACCGCACGCACGAGGGCGTCGAAGGCGTGCATTTCGCGGTCTGGGCGCCCAACGCCCAGCGCGTCTCCGTGGTGGGCGACTTCAACGACTGGGACGGCCGCCGCCTCGCCATGCGCAAGCGCATCGAGAGCGGCATCTGGGAGATCTTCGCCCCCGGCGTCGCCCCCGGCACGCGCTACAAATACGAGATCGTCGGCCGCGACGGCGCGCTGCTGCCGCTGAAGGCCGACCCCGTCGGCTTCCAGGGCGAGATGCGGCCCTCGACGGCCTCCGAGGTGGCGGCGCCCGAACCCTACGCCTGGACGGACGCGCGCTTCCTCGCCGAGCGGGGCCTGGGCGACAAGCGCCGCAAGCCCATGGCGGTCTACGAGGTCCACCTCGGCTCCTGGCGCCGCGGCGAGGGCGGTGGCTTCCTGAGCTACGCCGAGCTCGCCGACCAGCTCGTCCCCTACGCGGTCGACATGGGCTTCACCCACCTCGAACTCATGCCCGTGTCCGAGCACCCGCTCGACGCCTCCTGGGGCTACCAGCCCGTCGGGCTCTTCGCGCCCACCCGGCGCTTCGGCGACGCCGCGGGCTTCGCGCATTTCGTCGACCGGGCGCATGCGGCGGGGCTGGGCGTCATCATCGACTGGGTGCCGGCCCACTTCCCCGTGGACGTGCACGGCCTGGCCAAGTTCGACGGCACGTCCCTCTACGACTACGCGGACCCGCGCCGCGGCTTCCACCCGGACTGGAACACCGCCATCTACGACTTCGCCCGGCGCGAGGTGGCGGGCGTGCTGGCCGCCAACGCGGTCTACTGGCTCGACCAGTTCCACGTCGACGGGCTGCGTGTCGACGCCGTGGCCTCGATGCTCTACCTCGACTATTCGCGCAAATCCGGCGAATGGATCCCCAACTGGGACGGCGGCAACGACAACCGCGAGGCCGTGGCCTTCCTGAAGCGCGTCAACGAGCTCGTCTATGCCACCCATCCCGGCGCCATGACGATCGCGGAAGAGTCCACCTCCTGGCCCGGCGTGTCGCGGCCCGTCTATTCCGGCGGCCTGGGCTTCGGCTTCAAGTGGAACATGGGCTGGATGCACGACACGCTGGAGTTCATGTCGCAGGATCCGGTCCACCGGCGCTGGCATTACGACCGGATGACCTTCGGGCTGCTCTACGCCTTCTCCGAGAACTTCGTCCTGCCGCTCAGCCACGACGAGGTGGTGCACGGCAAGAAGTCGATCCTGGCCAAGATGCCGGGCGACGAGTGGCAGCGCTTCGCCAACGTCCGCGCCTATTACGGCTTCATGTGGGGCCACCCGGGCAAGAAGCTGTTGTTCATGGGCAGCGAGTTCGGCCAGGCGGCGGAGTGGAACTTCGACCGCAGCCTCGACTGGCACCTGCTACAATACGACGTCCACCGCGGCGTGCAGGACCTGATCCGCGACCTCAACGGCGTCTACCGGGCGACGCCGGCGCTCCATGCGCGCGACTGCGAGCCCGAGGGCTTCCGCTGGGTGGTGGCGGACGATCACCAGAACTCGGTGCTGGCCTGGCTGCGCTTCGGCGAGCCCGGCGACGCGCCCGTGCTGGTGGTGTCGAACTTCACCCCCGTGCCGCGCGACGGCTACCACCTGGGCCTGCCCTTCGCGGGCCACTGGCACGAGGTCATGAACACCGACGCCGGGCGCTACGGGGGATCGAACCTCGGGAACCTCGGCGGCGTTACGGCCAAGCCGGAGCCGTCGCACGGGCTTCCGGCCTCGGCCGAGGTTGTGCTGCCGCCGCTGGCGACGGTTTACTTTCAATTCGCGGGCGCCGGAGCGTCCTGAGGGCGCAACGACGCCGCGCATGCCGACCAAGATGGGCTCCCTCCCGGGGATGGCCGCTTCCGCCCCCGTCGCCGGCCTCCCGAGGCGACCTGCGGCCCGAAGCGGACAGTCCCGAGGGGAACCCGAGACCGACGGGGGGAAGAGACGATGGATTCAAGAACGCCGGGCCAGGCGCCGATCTCGCGCAACGCCATGGCCTACGTGCTGGCCGGTGGGCGCGGCTCGCGCCTCCTGGAACTGACGGACCGGCGCGCCAAGCCCGCCGTCTATTTCGGCGGCAAGTCGCGCATCATCGACTTCGCCCTGTCGAACGCGCTCA
>CAXTFP010000583.1:0-2403 GCA_964243135.1 uncultured Lichenihabitans sp. | reverse complement strand
GACCAGGTCGTCCTCGCCCCCGCCGCCCCGGCGCATCAGCGCCACCTCCCCGTCCCAGCACCCGTCCTCTTTCCTGTTCACCATGCAGCCGGTCTCGGCCTCGAAGGGCTTCACCCAGTCGTCCTGCGCGTAGCCTTCCCAGGCCACGATGTTGAGCGCGCCCTCGCCCGCGCCGACCGCCTTCGGATAGGCCGGCTCGGCCGGCGCGGCCCACCCCGCCTGCGCGCCGACGAGCGACAGCACGACCACGCCCACCCCCGCAATGCGTCCCACCATCGGATGTCTCCTTTTATCTCTCGGCAGCGTCGTCGATCCCGCAGACGTCGGCGGGATCCCAGCCGACCAGCACCGGGCTGCCGGCCGCGATGGCTGCACACACCCCGTCATTGGCCCGGATGGCCTCCAAACGGGTCCCGTCCGCCAGCCGGACCACGTATTTCGTCACGGTGCCCAGGAACACCTCGTCGTCGAGGCGGCCCTCCTCGACGTGGAGCGATGGGGGGATGCGGAGCTCGCCGGGCCGGAACAGCCGCACCTTCTCCGGCCGGAGCACGATCCGCCGGCCGCCGCGCCGCACGAGGCTCGACGTCCCGACGAAGCCGGCCACGAAGGCGCTGACGGGGCGGTCGTAGACCGCGCGCGGCGTGCCGACCTGCTCGATGCGCCCGCGGTTGAAGATCGCGATGCGACTCGACATCGACAGGGCCTCCTCCTGGTCGTGGGTCACGTAGAGAAAGGTGATGCCGACCTGCTTCTGGATGTGCTTGAGCTCCATCTGCATGTCGCGCCGGAGCTTCAGGTCGAGAGCGCCGAGCGGCTCGTCGAGCAGCAGCAGCCCCGGCCGGTTGACGATGGCGCGGGCGAGGCCCACGCGCTGGCGCTGGCCGCCGGAGAGTTGGGCGGGCAGACGCGCCGCGAACTCGGCCATCTGCACGGTGCGCAGCGCGTCCGCGGCACGCTCCCGGCTCTCGGCCCGTCCGACGCCCTTCGCCTTCAGGCCGTAGGCGACGTTCTCGGCGACGCTCATGTGCGGGAAGAGCGCGTAGTCCTGGAACACGGTGTTGACGTTGCGGGCGAAGGGCGGCGTGCGGGCGACGTCGACTCCGTCGAGCTCGATCGAGCCCGCGTCCGGGCGCTCGAAGCCGGCGATGAGCCGCAGCGTCGTCGTCTTGCCCGATCCGGAGGGGCCGAGCAGGGTGAAAAACTCGCCCCGCTCCACGGCGAGGTCGACGTGCTCGACCGCGGCCGTGCCCTCGTAATGCTTGCGGACGCCCCTCACCCGCAGGACGACGTCGGTCTCCGCCGCACCCTCGCGGGCGACGGGCGGCGACGCGGTCGCGGCGAGGCTCAGAGCTTCACCATGACGTGCCGGGCGACCGTGTAGTCGTCGAGCGACAGCAGCGACAGGTCCTTGCCGTAGCCGGACGACTTGACGCCGCCGTGCGGCATCTCGTTGACCAGCATGAAATGCGTGTTGACCCAGGTGCAGCCATATTGGAGGCGCGCCGCCGTCGCCATGCCGCGGCCGATGTCCCGCGTCCAGACCGAGGAAGCGAGGCCGTAGTCGGAGTCGTTCGCCCAGGCCACGGCCTCGTCCACCTCGCCGAAGCGCGTCACCGAGATCACCGGGCCGAACACTTCGCGCCGGACGATCTCGTCCCCCTGGGCGGCACCGGCGATCACGGTCGGCCGGTAGAAGAAGCCGTCGCCCTCCGGCGCCCCGCCGCCGGCCACGACCTCGACGTGGGGGAGGTCGCGCGCGCGATCGACGAAGCCCGCCACGCGGGTCCGCTGCCGCTCGCTGATGAGGGAGCCGATCTCGGCCTCGTCCCCGCAGGCCGGCCCGAACTTGATGGAGGCGGCCGCCGAGGCGAGGTCGGCCACCAGCCTGTCGTAGACCTTCGCGCCCGCGTAGACGCGGCAGGCCGCTGTGCAGTCCTGGCCCGCGTTGTAGTAGCCGAAGGTGCGCAGGCCGCCGACGACCTCGTCGAGGTCGGCGTCGTCGAACACCAGGACGGGCGCTTTGCCCCCGAGTTCGAGATGCGTGCGCTTGATGCCGCCCGCGGCCGCCTGGAGCACCTTGCCGCCCGTCGACACGTCGCCCGTGAGCGACACCATGCGGACGGCGGGGTGGGAGATCAGCGCCGCGCCGACGCTCTCCCCGCGGCCGACCACGAGGTTGAACACGCCCTCGGGCAGCATGCCGGCCGCGAGCCTGGCGAACCGGAGCGCCGTCAGGGGCGTCTGCTCCGAGGGCTTCAGCACGATAGTGTTGCCGGCCGCGATGGCCGGCGCCACCTTCCAGGCCAGCATCATCAGCGGGTAGTTCCAAGCCGCGATCGACCCCACGCCCCCCACGGGATCGCGGCGGATCATTCTGGTGTGCCCGCCCATGGATCCGCC
>CAXTFP010000582.1:0-2407 GCA_964243135.1 uncultured Lichenihabitans sp. | reverse complement strand
GTGCCGGCCTTGGGGATGACGAGCACGTCGGGCTGGCGCAGGAGCCAGGCCAGCGCCACCTGGGCGGTCGTGGCGCCGTGGCGCCCCGCGACGCCCTCCAGCGCCGGATGGCCGACGAGCCGCCCCTGCTCGACGGGGCTGTAGGCCATGCAGGGCACCGACAGCTTGCCCATCAGCGGCAGCAGGTCGAACTCGGGGCCGCGCCGGGTCAGGTTGAACAGGATCTGGTTCGCCGCGCATGCGTCGCCGCCGGCGTCGACGAGGTCTTCGAGGTCATCGGCGTCGAAGTTGCTGACGCCCCACGCCGCCACCAGTCCCTCGTCGCGCAACGCTTCCATGGCCTCGACCGTCTCGGCCAGCGGCACGCCGCCGCGCCAGTGCAGGAGGTAGAGGTCGAGCCGTTCGGCGCGGAGGCGCTTCAGGCTGCCCTCGCAGGCGCGCCGCAGCCGCGCCCGCGAGGCGTTCTGCGGGTAGGCTTTCGACACGAGGACGACGCGGTCGCGCAGCCCCGCCAGCGCCTCGCCGAGGAAGGACTCGGTGGCACCCTCGCCGTACATCTCGGCCGTGTCGATCACCGCCAGGCCGCGCTCGACCCCGGCCCGCAGCGCCGCGGTCTCCTCGGCGCGCAGCCCGGGGTCCTCGCCCATCCGCCACGTGCTCTGGCCCAGCGCGGGCACGCGCCGGCCGCCGGGCAGGGTGACGGCGCCGATGCCGCCGATCCAGTTGTCCATCGTGAGTCCTCGCCGCCGTCCGATCCGCTACGGCCGCAAAGGCTCCGCCGCCCGCACTGGTTCCCTCAGAGTTCGATCTCCAGGCCCAGTTCCACCGCCTGGGCGGTCGGCACGCCGAAGTAGACCGCCGTGCGCTCGGAGTTGCGCGCCAGGAAAGCGAAGATCCCCTTGCGCCAGCGGGCGAAGCCTGCGTCCCGCCCCGTCGGGATCACGGTTTCCCGGCCGACCACGTAGGTGATGGTCGCGGGGTCGATGTCGCCGAGCAGCCCTCGCTCCAGCGCGAAGGCGATGCCGTCCGGCACCGAGGGCGCCTCGGCGAAGCCGTGGGTGAGAATCAGCCGGTCGATGCCCTCGCCGACCGGCACCACCTGGGCGCGCTTCTCCGGCGACACGCGCGGGCGCTCGCTGGTCAGGGCCGAGATGAGGAGCACGCGCCGCTGCAGGGCGCGGTTGGTGCGGACGAACTGCGACAGCGGCAGCGGCAGGCCCGATGTGCCGGCCGTGAGATAGGCGGCCGTGGTGGGCAGGCGCAGCAGCTTGGCGCCCGCGCCGCCGTCGGCGAGCCGCCCGCCGCAGGCCGCCACCAGCTCGCCTTCCGGCTCGCGCATCTCGGTCCGCTTGTTCTCCAGGAGGAGGTTGCCGCGCCGCCACGTCATCATCAGGAAGGCCACGACGAGGGCCAGCAGCAGCGGGAACCAGCCGCCCTCCAGCAGCTTCACGGCGTTGGCCGAGACGAACACGAGGTCGACCGCGAGGAAGACGCCGTTGACGGCCAGCACGGCCCAGAGCGGATAGCCCCACTGCACCGCGACCAGCGCGGCCAGCACGGTGGTGATGGCCATCAGGGCCGAGACCGCGATGCCGTAGGCGCCGGCGAGCGCGTCCGACGAGCCGAAGGCCAGCACGGCGCCGAGCGTGGCGGCGGCGAGCAGCCAGTTGACCAGCGGCAGGTAGACCTGCCCGATCTCCTCGGAAGCCGTGTGGACGAGGTGCATCCGGGGCAGGAAGCCGAGCTGCATCGACTGCTGGGTCAGCGAGAAGGCGCCCGAGATGATGGCCTGGCTGGCGATCACGGTGGCGGCCGTGGCGAAGACCACGAGCGGGTAGTGGGCCCAGGCGGGCGCGAGCTGGTAGAAGGGGTTGTCGAGCGCGCCCGCGTCGGCGAGCAGCAGCCCGCCCTGGCCGAAATAGTTGAGCACGAGGCAGGGCAGCACGATCGCGAACCAGGAAGCGCGGATCGACCGCGCCCCGAAATGCCCCATGTCGGCGTACATGGCCTCGCCGCCCGTCACGGCCAGGAAGGCCGCGCCCAGCACCGCGAAGGAGACCCCCAGGCCCGCGTGGGCCATGAAGCCCAGCGCCGCGAGCGGGTTGAGCGCCGCCAGGATGGCCGGGTGCCCGACGATGCCGCGGAGGCCCAGCAGGCCGATGACGGCGAACCACGCCAGCATGACCGGGCCGAAGATGCGGCCGATGAAGCCCGTGCCCCGGCTCTGCACCAGGAACAGCGCGATCAGCACCGCCACCGTGATCGGCACCACGGCGCGCGACAGCCCCGGCGCGTCGACTTCCAGCCCCTCGATCGCGGACAGGACCGAGATGGCCGGGGTGATGGCGCCGTCGCCGTAGAGCAGCGCCGCGCCGACGAGCCCGACGATCAGCAGCACGGCCCGCCC